>NZ_FAOZ01000015.1 GCF_001536285.1 Parafrankia irregularis
CTCCGCGATCACCCCGACCACCGACTCGGTCACCGCCTCCAGCGACAACCCCGGCACCACCGGGACGTCCACCGAAACCGGGGCCGCGGCAGCCGCAACGGTCGCCTCGGCGGGCACCGCGACCAGCGGCGGCACCGCCGGCACGGCAACCTCAGGAGCGGCAGGCGTCTCGGGCGCAGCAGGCACCGCAGGGGCGGCCGGGTAGGTGGTCAGCGCTCCGTTGTGGTGCCCGTTCGGCCCCGACGACAGCTGCGTCACACCGTTCGGCACCGGCACCAGCGCGAGCGCAGGCGCAGGCGCAGGCGCAGCCATCGGCACCGGCACCGCGGAGGTCGTCGGTGTCGGTGTCTGCCGGGCCGCGCCGAGGTAGGTCAGCAGGACGTCCCGCTGGGCGGCCACGAGGTCGCGACCGGTCCGCAGGAACTCCAGCATGATCGTGTCGGCCGGGCCCACCGCGGGCAGCGGCGCCGGGCTGGCGGCCGGAGCCGGGCCGGCCGGCACCGCCGTACCCGCCGGCAGCGCCGGGTAGGCCGCGGGGTCAGGGCCGGGGTGGCGACCGGCGGACGCGGGACCCGCCCCGTTCGCACCAGCGCTCCCCGATGGGTGGCCGGGCAGCTGCCCGTCGAACGTCCGAAGATCGCTCATTGGAGAACCTCCCACCGTGTCACCGGGCCTCGCACCCAGCTGTTCAGGATCATGTCGAGACGCCGGG
Organism: Parafrankia irregularis; assembly: GCF_001536285.1. Lineage (NCBI taxonomy): Bacteria > Bacillati > Actinomycetota > Actinomycetes > Frankiales > Frankiaceae > Parafrankia > Parafrankia irregularis. Next base: position 713 of record NZ_FAOZ01000015.1, read on the forward strand.
ACGCCGCCACCGGCCCCGGTCACCACTGCCGCCCCGTTGAGCACCGCCGCCCCGTTGAGCACCGCCGGCCCGTTGAGCACCGCCGGCCCGGCCGGCGTGGCTTCCCCGTCCCGCGTCTGCGCGGTGGGGCTGATCCGCCGGGCGGGCAGCAGGCCGCCCGGCAGATGGCCGCCGTCGCTGGTCCGCACGTAGGCGCCGTCGATCAGCCAGCCGGGGCGCCGCGGCATCGCACCGGGGGCGACCACCCGGGTGTCCCGGCCGACGAACAGCGGGGACGGGTCGACGTCCGCGCCCGCGACAGCGAGCTCGGCCACCGCGAGCAGCAGCCGTCGCAGGCCGGGCTCGCCGGCGGCGTCGGTCGCCACGACCCGGTGCGGCCGCCCGGCGAGGATCTTGCCGGCGAGCTGGGAGAGCACCCGGCCCGGGCCGACCTCGACGAAGACACGCACACCGGCCGCGTACATGGCCTCGATCTGCTCCACGAAGCGCACCGGGGCGGCGAGCTGGCCGGCCAGCGCCGCGCGGATCTCCGCCGGGGCCTGCGGGTAGGGCCCGGCGGTCATGTTGGACCACACCGGGATCACACCCGCGCCGACGTCGGTACCGGCGAGCTCGGTGGCCAGCCCGTCCGCGGCAGCGGCCACGACCGGGCTGTGGAAGGCGCACGCGACCGGGATTCGCCGCGACGACAGACCGGCGTTCTTCAACAGCTCCACCGCGGCGTCGATCGCCGCGGTCGGACCCGAGATCACGGTCTGGCGCGGAGCGTTCTGGTTCGCGAGCGCGACGCCCGCGACGGTTCCGTCGGCCGCGGGCGCGCCGAGCACGGCGCGGATCTGGTCCGCGGTCGCGGAGACCGCGGCCATGGTTCCGGGATCGTCCCCGGCTGCCGCGAGAATCGCCTCCGCCCGGGCCCGGCTGAGCCGGACGAGATCGCGCCGGTCGAACACCCCGGCAGCGCACAGCGCCGCCAGCTCTCCGTACGAGTGGCCGGCAACATGATCGGGACGGATCCGCAGGCCACCCAGAAGATCGTAGATGGCGAGGTCGGCGAGCCCGAGGGCCGGCTGGGCGGACCGCGTGTCGGTCAGGGCCGCGGACTGCGCCGCTCGTTCGGCGTCGGAGAAGGCGGCCGGTGGGAACATCGTCGCGGCCACGTCCGGGGCGAGCTCCAGCAGGGACCGCAGCCGCGGGAAGGCCACAAAGAGGTCCGCAAGCATGCCCGGACGCTGGCTGCCCTGCCCGGGGAACAGGAACGCCAGGCTCCCCACGCCGCCCGCACCGCCACCGCCACCAGCGGCACCGCCACCGAGCACGGTCGCGTGATCATCGCCGTCACGGACGAACAGGCCGGAACGGGGCGCGGAGCGCGGGTCACGAGCCCGCTCGACCGCCGCCGGCAGATCATCGAGGTCGTCGACGACGAAGGCGATCTGAACCGCTCCCCCGGCCTCCTCGCACACGGTGCGGGCGAAGTCACGCAGCCGGAAGGGACGGCCGGCGTCCTCGTTGGCCCGCACCTGGGCCGCGAGGGTGTCCAGGCGCCGCAGTGCGCCGGCCCGGTCGCGGGCACGCACCAGGAACAGTTCGGCCGACCAGCGGTCAAGGCCGTGCGCGGGCTCCGGTGCCTTGTCGTAGGCCGACACGACGACATGGAAGTTCGTCCCGCCGAACCCGAAGGCGGACAGGCCGGCGTGCCGCCGCGCCGGTGGGGCGACCCAGGGGCGGGCCTCGTCGTCGAAGTAGAACGGGCTGCTGTCGCGGTCCCAGTAGGGGTTCGGCTCGTCCACGTGCAGGGTCGGCGGGCGGACGCCGGTCTCCACCGCGCGCGCGACCTTGACCAGCCCCGCGAGGCCCGCCGCGCACTTCGTGTGGCCGATCTGGGACTTCACCGAGCCGACCGCGCACTGGCCCGTCTCGGCGCCGTGCTCGGTGAAGACCTCGGTGAGCGTCGCGAGCTCCGTCCGGTCACCGACGACGGTCCCGGTCGCGTGCGCCTCCAGCACCCCGACCTCGGACGGCGAGATGCCCGCCCACGAGTAGGCCCGTTCCAGCGCGAGCACCTGCCCGGCCTTGCGCGGAGCGGTCAGGCCGAGCGCACGCCCGTCGGAGGAACCGGCGACCGACCGGATGACGGCACGGATCCGGTCGCCGTCGCGCTGGGCGTCCGCGAGCCGCTTGAGCACCACCACGGCGACGCCCTCACCAAGGCTTGTGCCGTCGGCGCCGGCGGCGAAGCTCCGGCACCGCCCGCCCGGGGACAGCGCGTGCACCGACGCGAAGAGCAGGAAGTCGTGCACGGCCGAATGTGTGTCGACACCGCCGCACAGCACCAGGTCGGACGAACCGGCCGTGAGCTCCTTGCAGGCCGCGTCCAGGGCGGCCAGGGAGGAGGCGCAGGCGGCGTCCACGGTGAAGTTGAGACCGCCGAGATCGAGCCGGTTCGCCACCCGGCCGGCTATGACATTTGCCAGCAGGCCGGGAAAGGAATCCTCGTCGAGCTCGGGAAGAATCTCCTCGAGCTCGGCCGGCAGCTCCCCGACCCAGGCCCGGTGCGCGGACCGGAACCCATAGGCGGTGGAGAGATCCGAGCCGGACTCCGCGCCGAACACCACCGACGCCCGGCGCCGGTCGAACGGCCGATCGTCATAGCCGGCATCCCGCAGCGCCCGGGCGGCGACCTCCAGTGCGAGCAGCTGGCCCGGGTCGATGCTGCGCAGTGACCGCGGCGGAATCCCGTACGCCAGGGCGTCGAAAGGAATCCGCGGCAGAAAGCCACCCCATTTGGACGGGGTCCGCCGCCCGGCGTCCTTCACCACGGAGTCGGGGTCGTAGTAGAGGTCCACGTCCCAGCGCTCGGCCGGCACCTCCGTTATCGCGTCGATCCCGTCGACCACATTGGCCCAGTAGTCCTTTTCGTCGGCGGCACTCGGGAACACCGCGGACATGCCGACGATCGCGATATCGATGGGGCGCGCGGACTCGCGCACGGAAGCGACGGAACGCGCGGCACGCTCCGCCTGTCCGCCGGCATCGGCAGCGTCAGCGGCCTCAGCGGCGGCGGCACCGGCAACATCTGCGCCGGTGCCGCCGGTCTCGGCGTCGGCGGGCTGTGCCGGGGCCGGGACGAAGGAGACCGCGAGCTCGCCGGCCCGAGCCGGAAGCCGGGCCATGGCCTCGTCGGTCACCTCGGCGTGCAGCCGGGCGATCGTCGTCCGGGCCGACCGCAGCGCAGAGACCTGACCGATCATGAACATGCCCTCGGCGGCCTGGTCGCTCGCGCCGACCGCGACCAGCTCGCCGCCTTCGCGCCGGACACCGCGGCTCGCGATGCGCAGCCGGCCGAGGTTGAGCTGCTCCAGCTCGGCCCACATCTGCTTGCGTGGCACCCCGGCGGCGGTCAGCTCGTCGCGGCGGCGCAGGAACTCACGCACGTAACCGGACTCCACACAGCGCGTGGCGTGGCCCGGTGAGGTCTCCAGCAGGACCGTGCGGGACGCGGCGATCGCCGCCTCCTGGAAGCCGGGCATGATCGCGCCGTCCTCGACGGCCTCCTCGGTGAACAGATACGCCGTCCCCATCAGGACACCGATCTGGGCACCGCGCTCGACCAGCGGCGCGGCCGCGGCGGCGACCATCGCCGCCGAAGTGGCGTCGTGGATGCCACCGGCGAACAGGATGTGGACGTCCCCGAGGCTCTCCGGCCCGTCCTGCGCACGCCGGGCGAACGCCAGCAGGCCGCTGATCTGCGCCTCCCAGAGCGGGAAGCTCGCCCGCGGCCCGACATGGCCGCCACATTCGCGCCCTTCGAAGACGAACTTGCGCGCGCCGTCCGCCAGGAACCGCTCCAGCAGGCCAGGCGACGGAACATGCAGGAAGGTGTCAATGCCCGCCGCCTCCAGCGGCGCCGACTGGGCAGGACGTCCACCCGCGATCAGCGCACACGGTGGGCGAACCGCGTGCACCGCGTCGAGCTGCGCGGCCCGGACCTCGGGCGGCGCGAACCCGAGGACGCCCACGCCCCACGGCAGGTCACCCAGCAGGTCGGCCGTCTCCGTCAGCAGCGCGTGGGCCTCCGGCCCGCTCATCAGCGCGAGCGCCAGGAACGGCAGCCCACCGGCGCTCGCGACGGAGTGCGCGAACTGCGCGCGGTCGCTGACCCGGGTCATCGGCCCCTGTGCGACCGGGTGGCGAAGGCCCCGGGCCGCGGCGAAGGCCGATCCCGACGCCAGCGGGCGGTGGCGGGCCGCGGCGGCCAGCGAGGAGCGGATCGAGGCCCGCACCGCGCCGACCACAGCACTCGCCGACACGTGCCGATCGGCCAGTTCGGCGGCGAAGGCGCCGTCCTGGCCGATCGGCAGCAGCTGGGTCCGCAGATCACGCCCGCCGAGCCGCGACGCGACGGATCCGGCCGCCACCGACCGGCCGGCGGTGAGCGCGCCGTCCGAGGCCCGTTCGCCGCCGGTGTCGCGGAAGTCCAGTGCTGGCTCGTCTGCCGACGAGCCGGTCGACGAGCCGTCCTGGCTGCTCCCGGCCCAGCCCACCAGCGCGGCGACGGGCAGGTCGGGCCGGACGTACACCCGATGTCCGTCGATCAGGGCCGTCTCGCTGCCGTCCATCGCGCGGACAGCCTTCGCCACCTCGGCCGGAAGCTCCACCTCACGCACGAGCGCCAGCTGCGAGTCGAGGACGACCCCGGCCGCGCCGCCGGCGACCGCGGCGGCCGCGGTCGCCGGACCGATTCCACCGGCGGCCCACACAGGGGCAACAGTCCCGTCCCGCCGCGTCGCGTTCGCGGCGTTCAGATGCTGTAGCAGAGTGAACGTCGTGAGGTCACCGACCCGCCCCCCGGCCTCGTTACCACGGGCGACCAGGCCATCAGCACCGTCGGCGAGCGCACGCAGTGCGTCCTGGACGGAGAGAACCTCCACCAGCACCCGCCGCCCGCCTCGGGCGGCCTCGGTGACACTCCAGGGCGCATCCACACCGAGTAGCACTGTGTCGACCACGGCGGCGAGGTCACCGGCGAGGTCGCCGACGACCAACGGGCATCCCTGCGCGACCCGCACGCCGAACGGCGCCGAGGACCACGCCGCCGTCGCGGCCAGCGCCTCGCGACCGCGGCCGGCGTCGAGGCCGAGATCGAGAACTCCCAGCGCCCCGCAGTGCCCGACCGCGGCGATCAGGTGCGGCGCGGGTTCACCGAACGGGCTGATGACGACGACCAGATCTCGGTCGGCGCGCCGCGCCTGCGCGGGTCGGGCGTGCGCACTCGCTGCGCTGCTCATCGGTGACTCCTCCTGGCCTGGGACCGCCGCACGCGGCGACTACCGGGTTCGGCTGCTGTCAGCGGGGGGCGAAAGCGGTCGGCATGCTGACGCCGGATTCGGATGGCTACAACCGGCCGGCGACGGAGAGCCGTGGATGATGTCGTCATGGCCGGGCTGCCACGGATCCGCACGCCTCGCGCTGCTTCAGGCTTGGTGCCGGCGGGGCGATCGGCGTATCGAACAGATGCGGCTCCAGGTGGGGTAGAACGGCGACAACCGAGACGGACGCAATACCGTCAGCGACGATTGGGTCGCGGCGACGCCCCAACCCAATCAGTTGGCCCCTGGCAACGAACGTGCGCGAAATACTAGCCCGCACGTCCTGCTTCCCCGCACCTAGGTGCCGCCACGAAACGATCCCGTGATCCGGCTGGTCACCTGCCTGTCCGGTGTAGGCCATCGGTGGTTCGCCGCCCGTCCTGGCGCGCCCCCACTCCCCCGCGGGCGCGGTGACGGCGGTCACGGACGCATCGTGCGAAGGCACGTTGTTCACCGCGGCGACATAGTCCAGGTGTCGACAGCAGATCCATTTACAACGGACTCGCGACTGATTTCCGGTGCTAACACGGGTTGAAACCTGGCTCTGGTACGGCGCGGCAGATCCGCGATCGAACCCGGCAGGAGAAACCGCACTGGCTTTCTTCGGTCGGGCAACGCACGTGTGACGGCAGACCGCACGGTTTCCCCACGACATGGCATTCATCCAGGTGTTCCTCCGGTCCGTGCCGGAACAGCGGCCCGACGTCCGCCATGAACGGACGGGCGCGCTGACAGCGGACTCGTCTCTTCTGCCCTCCGAACCTGCCGCGCTATGGCCCGTTCAACCTAGTCACTCTTCGGGCACAGCCGCAAGCACAGGCACGGCAGTTTTCCGTCGACGCACCCGGCAACCTCGGCACTGGATCGACAAATGCCCTGTTCAATGCACTGCGGCACCGCGACCGAAACCAGGATCCGGGTCGCGAGCAGCGATGCTCCGTGCTCTCCGTGAGCACGCGAAACACTAGTCACCGCACCCTTTGGACCACCCGAAGTAACTACACACCGTCGTTCACGGGATACCCGATGGACAGATCGGGACAGCTCTCACCCGCGGATCAGGGGTGGCTGCGGTGGATGCCGCGTCAAGGGCATTGACGGCGGGCACCGCGGGACTCGTCGGGGCGGTGAGCACCCGTCAGGGCGGACGCACCACGAAGCGAGAACCCAGGCCGATGCGAGTTTCGCGCTCCCTGGCATGCGGGCCCGACTGCAGGGGGCAGCGGCGACCACGGTGTCACCCACCAGGGAGAGGCGGTCATCTCCCGCCGGACCAGCGGACAGGCAGCCCGGCTCCGGCAACCGTGGCCAGGGGGTCACAACCCGCCACGAGACCGCTTCAAGTCGCAATCGACCATGCTGTCGGCCGCACCCTGCCCGCGACGGTAGCTACCCGCCAACGGTGGGACAAGTACGCCTGGGACCTGACCATGCCGAGTGGCCCGATGGACCCCAGACGCGGGGGGACGACAGCTATACCCAACGGACGACCAATCTACCCGGTTCCCTGGCCGATGGCGGCGGCCGACCGGGCGCCGCATCCGGTTCGCCAGGACGGCCCGGGCGCTGGCCGCGCAGGCCGCCGCGCCGGGCCCGGATGCGGTACGGGCCCGGCGCGGCGAGTGCGTGCACGCAGGTATCTGGACGGCCGGCCGCGGCCGACCGGGCGAAGCCGGACCGTGGGCTGGTCCGTATCGCGGTTCCGGTCAGGCGGGCGGAACCGGCCGGGGCGGAGCTGTCCGAGGCGGAGCTGTCCGAGGCGGAGCTATCCGGGGCGCGGCCGGACGGTGTCGTCCGGGCCGTGCTGTGCCGGGGCGCGGGTCAGGCGTCTGTCTGGCTGACGTCCGATGCGGACGGTACTGCTGGAACACGTACTGCTGGAACACGTACTGGCGGAACACGTACTGGTGGGCCGGGACAGATGGGACGGCTGCCGGTCGGGACGGCGGCGCGGCGGGGCGGCGCCGACGGACGGACAGCGCTGGCTGACTGCAGGGCAGGCAGGAACCCGAGCCGGCCGGGGCACGGCCGGGCAGACGATGCCGACCATGCGAGCAGCGCCGGCACAGGTGCGGTGCCGGGCGAACCCGGACCAGGGCCCTGACTACAACCGGGGCAGCCCCGGAGCCGGCATCGAGCCCATCTCACGCTGCCAGGCGAGGGCGAGCTGAGTGCGGTTCGAGCAGCCCGTCGCCACCAGCGCATGCGTCAGGTGGTGCTTCACGGTGTCGATGCTGATGCAGAGCGCCTCGGCGACCTGCCGGTTCGACTGGCCCTCCGCGACCAGGCGCACGACATCGCGCTCACGCGCGGACAGCTTCGCCGTCACGGCCGGGCCGGGGTTCACGCGGATGTAGAAGCGCAGCAGGTTGCCCAGGTGGCGGGCCAGCACCGCACCGACAGCCCGGTCCCGCGGACCGAACGCGCCGGGGCGGGGGTCGAGCAGCGAGACCACGGCGCCGACGCCACTGTTACCGGCGAGCCTGATCAGCAGCTTCGCGTGGATGCCGTGGGCGCGCAGGAAGCGCTCGAGCCGCAGCCGCACCTCGGGACGGTCGGGCACGCCGATCTCGTCCAGGGTGACGAGCCCGCGCTCCCACATGAGCCGCAGGCTCTCCGGGTCGTTGAAGACCTCCAGGCTGCGGTAGCGCTCCAGGAACGGCCCTGCCATGCGCAGCGCGAGGCCACGGCCGGTCGGGCGGGCGTCCTGGAAGGTCGCCTGCGGGGAGGAGCCCAGGAAGAAGGCGGAGTGGCGGTAGCCGAGGTGGCGGGCCATGCCGTCCAGGGCGGCCTCACGGAACGCCGGGAGCGAGGCGGCACGCTCGCAATCCTCGACGACACGCAGCACGCCGCGCAGCTCCGCCGCGCCCAGGGCCAGGTCACGCGGCACCTGGGGGCCGCGGGCGGGGACCGCCGGCGCCCGGGCGGGAAGCCCCGCCGCGACCGCGCCGGGACGAGTCCGCGCCGCGGGGTGGCCCACCGCGGACGTCGCGGTGATCGGCGCGTGCCGGGTGGCGGGCGCCCGGTGCGGCGCGGGAACGCCGGTCGGCCGGGCAACCCCCGCTGATGTGTCCATCGTCACGGCGAGCCGGCCAGTGGCCGGATGAGCGCTGGGGCTACCATCGGGATTGCTGAGCATTCGGTCAGTCACACATGCCTCCGGGGGCAGACCGACACCAGGTCACTGGCCGGTAGTCGCGAATCAGCCGGCGTATTTCCGGCCAAGCTGGACATGTTCGGCAAGCCTAGGGCCGCGACTACCCAGATGCCAGCCTGCGACACCTACTTTCTGGCGCCTGATAAGCCTGACTGGCTTATCTGACTATTGAATCTCAGCTCATGCGCCGTTTACCCGCCAGCCATCGTCAATTGCGACCGCGCCGACACGGCGCGTAACGACAACGGCGGGACTCCACCACCCAAAGGTGCCAGCAACGGCCCTCAAACTGGCCCGGACCGACCACCACCTCCACCTTCGACCACGGGCGTGTAAACGGTCGACACGGAGGGTAGTTTTCTTACCGGTAGCATCTAACTGCTCACATCAAGTCACCAGCCAGGCGTGTTCCGTGAGCACGCCACTGCGAGGTGAGGCATGTGACGACCGGATTCTCGATCTTCCTGCTCGCCGCCGGGGCGATCCTGCGCTTCGCGTTGTCCTACCGGTTGAACGGCGTCGACCTGCATGCGCTCGGATCGATCATCATGGCCACCGGCGCCGCCACCCTGTTCGTCTGCTTCATCCGGGACCTGCGCACGGCTCGCCGTCGAAGGCCGGCCCCGGTCGCGCGGACGCTGCCCCTGGGCACACTGATTCCCCCGGAAGATGGCACCGCCGAGTGGAACTGGCCCGCCGCCGAATCCGCGCGGAGCGCCGATCCCGGTGGTCCCGGATTTCGTCTCGCCGACGATGGCACGTCCTCCTGGCACACCCCCCGTCCGGGGATCCCCCGGCCCTGGGAGGACACCGGCCACCCCGGCTACGCCGCCGACGCCTGCCCAGGGGACGGCGCCGGCGACTGGCCCGAAGGTGGTAGCACCTCCGACTCGTGGTCGCACCAGCGTTGACCGCCCCGGCCGGCGGTCACACCGCGCCGGGCGGTCAGAGCAGGCCGGGCGGTCAGAGCAGATGCAGGGCGCGGGCACGGTGGACGGCGTCCCTGCGCCGGGCGACGTCCAGCTTGCGGTAGATGCTCTTGAGGTGCGTCTTGACGGTGTTCACCGAAACGAACATCTCCGCCGCGATCTCCGCCGTGGTGAGCATCGTCGGCAGGTAGCTCAGCACCGCCAGCTCGCGCTCGCTGAGCAGATCAGCGGAACCCACGGAACCTACGCGCGCTGCCCGCCGAGGGTCCCTGCCGGGCCCGCCAGCTCCGTTATCGGTGTCCGCGGTGTCGGGACCGACGGGGACCGACCCGACGCGGTTGGGCACCCCCGCGGCTCCCTGGAAGGCGGCCGGGTTCCGCAGGCCGCCGGCGGCAGCTGTCGCCGCAGGCGACGACACGCGATCGTCGTTCCAGTACGCCGAGGCTCCCCGGGAGGCCGGGTCCGCGAGCGGCCTGGTCGGCGCGGGCACCACCACCTCGACGGGGCCCGCGACGCCAGCCGGGCCCCACTGGCCGGTCTCACCGACATGCCCCGCCTCGCCGCCCCGTCCGACCTCGCCGTCACCGCCGATCGCAGTGCCCCGGCCGGCCTGGCCGCTGCGGCCCGTGACGCCTCGGGTTCCCTGGCGCGGCCAGCCCGGCCCCGCACCGTTCGCGGCACCTGCGACCCCTTCGACCCCTGTGGCCCCTGTGGCCCCTTCCAGCACGGAGCCGGCGGCCGCGGAGCGCGGTGGTTCCAGTTCCGGCGGCCCCACCGTGCCACCACCCGCCGCCTCGCGTGCCTGTGCGTGTCGCGCGGCTGGCATGCGCGAGGCCGGCAGCCCGGGCACCGGCAACCGCGGCGCGCGCCGCCGCTCGGCGGCTCGCAGGCCCGGAATCCGAGCGGACGGCGTCCCCCTCGACGCCGCACTGCGGTCGAGAGCCGCGACGAACTCGGGGTGGCTGTCCGTCAGCTCGGGATGAGCGGTCATCAGGCCCAACAGCTCGTCCCCGGCCTCCACGAACGGCGCGACCATCCCCTCGTCCACGGCGAGCGCCACGGCGCGCGCGAGCAGCCCGCCGGCTCTCGCGTGGTCGTCACGGCGGGCGGCCGCGACTGCCCCGAGCACGCAGGCCGCCACCAGGCCCGCGCCGCCGTCGTCGGCCCGCAGCAGGGGCGCGAGCACCTCCTCCGCCGACGGCACGTCAGCACAGGCCAGGGCCGAACGCGCGAGGGAGAGCAGGACCTGCGGGTCGGTCGCCGTGCGGTCACCGGCACGCAGCAGTGAACGACGTGCCGCCTCCGGGGCGCCGGTCGCGACGAGCAGGTCCGCCTCCGCCGCCCGGCGCGCGGCCGCGCCCAGCGGCGGGGTGGGGCCGGAGCCGGTAGCGGCGAGCATGCGCCGCGCCGCGCGCACCTCGTCGGCTGATCCGTGCAGGAGTCGCAGCCGGGTTTCGCACACTGTTGCGATCTCGACGAGGAACCCGGGGCACGCAGGCGTGATCGCCCTGCGTGCCGCGGCGAGGCTGCGCTCGGCCTCGACCAGGTTGACGCGCTGCAGATGCACCATCGCGGCGGCGAGGTGGGCCTCGGGCAGACCGGGAACGGTCTGCTGCGCCGAGGCGGCCGTGGAGGCGGGCGTGTCCCGGCCCGCGGCGGCGCCTTCCACCCGAGTGACCACCAGAAGTAGCTGGCTCTCGGCCTGCCGCAGCCGGCCGCGCAGCGCGTACTGCAGCGCCAACGCCCCCAGGCAGGACGTCTCCACCCCGACAAGCCCCGCCCGGCGGGCGGTCGCGGCGCCCTCGTGCAGCACGCTGGCGGCCACCGAGAGCCGGCCGAGCCACAGCTCACCCCGACCACGGGCGCACAGAGCAACGGCCCGGACACCCTCGTCCATCCGGCGGGCCGGCCGGGGCGGGCTCCTGCGCGGCTCGGCCCGCGGACCGTTCACGTCGGCCTGAGGACCGCCCGGACTACCCGGACTACCCGGATTGCCCACCTTTCCCGGCACCGCGCCGGCCGGCGCAGCCTGCTCAGCTGCCGTGGTCAGCTGCGTCTGCGACCCGCCCCCAGCCCCGGACGCGCCGGCACGCAGCAACCTCCGGGCCGCCGCGATCATTTCCGTGGGCTCTCCGGCCAGCTCGGCCCGATACAGCTCCACGACGTCGATGCGTTCGACCAACGTCCTACGGCGAGACACGTCACGGCGCGCCGGGCTCACCGGCAGCCCCGCGCGGGCTGACGACAGGCTCGCGGCACCCGCCTCCAGCCGACCCGAGCGCAGGTGGGCGACCGCCAGCACCAGGTCGCATTCGGGCGACAGCCCGGACGCCCCCGCCGGCACCTCGGCCACCAGCTCGCTCAGGTCGGGCTCGCCCCCGAACAGGATGTCCACCAGCGCCGAACCGTCGACGAGCAGACAGGCCAGATACCACCAGTCACCGGCGCGCAGCGCATGGCGGGCCGCGTCGGAGGTGCTGTCGTTGGCCGCGAACCACAGGGCCGCACGCAGGTTGAGCTCACGCGGGTCCTCGTCCGGGTCGCGCAGCAGCAACCCGTGCAGCATCAGCGCGAACATCCGGTTGTAGCGGTACCAGTCCCAGGCCAGGCCTGCGGATGACCTCGCCTCCGCCGCGGCGACCGGCGACGGCGCGGCAGGCTCCAGCGGTACGAGGAATCCGCCGGTACGGGCGAACTCACGCAGCAGGTGGACCGCACCCCGCCACGTCGACGCCGGCCCCGGCGTCGGGGCAGCCGCCGCGACGGCGGTACCGCCGGGTGCCGGCGCGCCCGCGTCCCGGTACTCCGGCACACCCGCCGGAGCGCTCCGGGCGTCGATGGCGGCGACGGCCGCGGCGAGCGGGCCGGTGAGCCGTTCCAACACGCTGGTCCGGAGCAGGAAGCGACGAACTGGCTCCGCGTAGTCCGCCAGGACCTCGGCCTGCAGGTAGTCAGCGATGGCAGCCCGCGGCCCGCGGGCCGGATCAAGCTCCGGCGGCAGCAGCGGCCTGCCGGATGGCAACGTGCCCTGGCCGGGGTCTTCCGCGACGGCCACGCCGACCACGCCGACCGCGCCGGCACCAGCCACCATGCCGCCGTCACCGGCCACGGCACCGGCCGCGGCACCGCTGGCGACAGCATAGGCCTCACCGGCCACAGCATCAGCAGCGTCGACAGCGCGGGCCGCGGCGAGCCGCAGGCCCACCGCCCAGCCTTCGGTCCGCTTCCACAGGGCCGCGATGGCGGGCTCGCTGACCCGCAGGCCGTGGGCGGCGAGCAACGCCGCCGTCTCGTCCCTGGTGAAGGCGAGGTCCGCCGCACCGATCTCGGTGACGGTGCCCTCGGCGCGCAGGCGGTGGACGCGCAGGACCGGCTGACGCCCGGCGAGAACCAGGCGCAGGTGCCCCGCGCCCTCGCCCACCAGGAGTTCGAGCCCGGCGATGTCCGCCGGTTCGTGAACCAGATGGGCGTCGTCGAGGATCAGCACGGCCGGCACCGGGAGCTGGGCGAGCTGGTTGACCAGCTCCCGCTGGAACCACTCGGGGTTCATCCCGGCGGATTCGGCTTCCAGGCGTTCGAGCCGCTCCGGGCACGGCAACGCCGCGTCACGGCGCAGTCCGCGAAGGATCTGCGACCACAGCGACACGGGTGACACGGGTGGCACCGGTGCCCGGCCGGCGGGCATGGAGGAGTGACGACGTCCGATGACAGGGTCGACGCGCAGCCACACGACGGGGTGCGGTGAGCGGCCCGACCGGGCCCAGTCGGCCAGCAGCACCGTCTTGCCGGTGCCGGCAGGAGCGCACACGGCGGTCAGTGGGCCCTCGACCGCCAGGTCAAGGCGTTCCAGCAGCCTGGGCCTGGACACGAGCGGGACAGCCGGCCGAGGTGGGAACACGCGGGCGCCGAGCGCGGGCAGTCCCCCGCCCGCAGGAGTCAGCGGCGGCCTCGGCGCCGCCGCGTCCGCATCGACGGCGGCACTGTCCACATCAACGGCGGCACGTCCGGGACCGGCAGCCACCGGACCACCCGGACGGACCTCCGTCTCCCACGCCTCGACCATGTGATCACCCCCGCTCACCATGCCAAGGGTAGTGGTACAGCCACCCTCCGCATTCAGCAACCAGTGAGGCGGTGTCGCCCGCGAGACGGCGGGCCCAGGCGGTCACAGGGGCGTGCGATATCCAGACGGACGCGGACGGTTCCGGAAGCGCCTGACAGATGCGCTCTTCTCCGGAACCGTCCGCTCAGCGTCGCGGACCTGCGATCGGTGTCAGGCGGCGCAGTCGGCGCAGACCGTCCGTCGCGTGTCGGCAAGCTGGCTGCGGTGCTGCACGAGAAAGCAGCTGGTGCAGGTGAACTCGTCAGCCTGCCGTGGGAGCACGCGCAGCGAGAGCTCCTCGTCTCGGACGTCGGCGTCCGGAAGATCCAGCTCAGCCTCCAGCGCGTCCATGTCGTCGCCGAGGTCGGCGGCCGCGCCGGCGCGCTGGGCCTTCAACGTCTCCAGGCTCTGTTCCTGGAGCTCATCCTCCTCGACATCCGCGCTCCGCCGAGCGTCGAAGTCACGAGCCATGCCTCTCCTTACCTTTCCTCGTCCTCACAGACCGCGGCCTGTCGACACCGGCATCGATCCGGACCACAGGATCGAGCAAGCACCGTACCTGAACGGCATCGGCTGATCACAATAAGCAGTGGCTCTGGCCAGAGAAGTGGGCGCCAAGCAGATGTCCGCATTCCCCATGCCCCGGCGCCGGTACCCACGGCCACCAGTTCGGAACGCGGATCTCCAAAGCCGCCCGAAGGATACGGGCCAAAGAGTCGCCAGACCAAGCAGGGGCGCTTCGGCGCGGTGTCACTCCCGCCACATCCGGATCTGGATGGGTTACGCCACGGCCCGTGATGCCCCACCTCGACGCCATGATCGGACGTCGATCGGACCGGCGCGGCGGACGACATCGAGGTGGCGCGGACCACTCTTCGGTGGTGTCGACGGCTCGGATGTGTCAGCACGCGTCGGCACGCCGACACCCGCGAACTGGGCGATCACCGTGACGGACGGCCGGCGACAGCGACCGGCGACAGCGGCCCGACGAAGGTCGCGCCGGCCGGAGTCCACAGGTCACCGGCCGGCGTCCACAGGTCAGAGGTAGAGGCCGGTCAATCCGTCATCGAGGCGTTCCGCGGCGACCGCGTGGACGTCCCGTTCTCGCATCAGGATGTAGGTCGTGGAGTGCAGCTCCACCTCGGCCCGGTCCTCGGGGTCGTAAAGCACCCGGTCACCGACCTGGATCGTGCGCACGACCGTGCCGATCGCGACCACGTCGGCCCACGCCAGCCGCTTGCCCATCTGCGCGGTCGCGGGGATGACGATGCCCGCCTTCGAACGCCGGTCCGCGGAATCCTCCCGGGGCCGCACCAACACACGGTCGTGCAGCAGCCGGATCGGCAGGGATCCACTCGTCGCGTCGATGCCGACCGCACCCCCGACACCGTCGACATCGCCGGAAACTACGCTCACAGGCTCGGACCCTACCCGCCCGCGACAGCATCGCCGACCGGATGTAGCCGATTGCCCCACTGCATGCCACCGGGGCCCGCGCACCCGACCGTCGCGCCCGCCAGAAATGCCGGGACGGATCCGACAGCGCCCGCCAGCAGGGCCGCAGCAGACCCCCCAAACAACGACAGACACCCCACCAGCCACCACAGACCTACCAACCAGCCCGGATGAGGAAAGGCACCTCAACGCGGTATAAGCTGCCGCCCATCGTCATCCGGGCCCGCACGGCCGGGTGCCGCCAGGCGCGCCGGGGGGGATGCCCGGCACCCAGCAGAAGCGTCCGCGTCGGAAGCCAGGTCAGCCGATCGACACGCACGAGCCAAGGGATGGGGCAAACCAATGGCGCTGAGAATCAGTGTGGACCTCGAGGGGCTGCGCTGGGCCGACCTCTTCCGGTTCGTCGATCTCGCGAGAAGCGGCGGCATCGGTCCGGACGACCAGGTCGACGTCATCACCTACGGCAGCGACCCGATGTCGGTGAGCCTTTCCGCCCGGATCTATCCGGCGTCGGACGGTTTCCTGTCCAGCGAGCAGCCCGAGCTCGGGCCCGGTGACGGCCTGCGCGGCGCGGCGCCGCTGTCCATCGCCCCCGGCAGCGGCTCGTCCGGCGGTTTCGGCTACGACGGATCCGCCGACCGCTCCGCGTCGTCCAACGGCAACCACTACCCCTCGTTCGACAACGGAGCCGACCGCTCCGCCTCCGCGGCAGGCAACCTTCCCGCGTACGGACCGCCCGGCTACGACAGCCAGCTGGAGCGGGGCACACCGCCTCCGCCGCCGCCCCCGCCGCCCCCGCCCTCCGGTGGATCGCACTACCCGGCCTTCGACGCCCCGACCGACCGGCTCGCAGGCCAGAGCAACGGCCAGTTCGCCGGTTTCGAGCCCGTGTTCGACCGTTCGCAGGGTGCGAAGGAGCCCGGTGGCGCGGGCGGGGTCGAAAGCCCGTACATCGAGGAGTTCGCGCGTCTCCAGGAAGGCCTGATGCGTCAGGTCCGCCGCGACGGTGAAGTCCGCCCCGACCGGACCTGACCTGACCTGACCTGACACCTGACCGAGCAGTGGGGTCAGTGGGCGGGTCCGCGCAACCGGCCGCCCCGCGCCGGCGGACGCACCGGCGCCGGCAGCGCACCTGATCGCCGGCAGCCGCCCCCTGACCCGCGTGCCCAGCTGACCCGCGTGCCCAGGTCACCGCAGGCCGGCTGACGAACCTGCCTGGCACCTTCGGGTAACCAGCGCCACATGCACCATTCGCATGGAGGCCGACCGTGCTCGGGCCGGACCGCCCGCATATGCCCTGACTAGGCATATTTCGGTGGAATCGGCGGCTCGTGACACCCATGGCGGCCCACCCGTGCCACCGGGACGCACTCCGCGCCAGGGCATCGGGTGAGCGCACGGAACCGCAGCCTCACGATTGTCAGCGCTGCGTGGCGACGAAAGCACACTGCACATTCAATCGCTTCCGACTTCGTACGCAGATGGTGATGATGACGTCACCAGTTACCCGCTGTGGCGGTGCCGCCCGCACGTATCCGCCCGCAATGGTGCATGCTGCCTTCGATGGAGGACCCGCGCGTAGTCGACGTCGAGCAGTACCACGGTCAGTTGCGCTCGGAACTCGAGATGATCGCGAACGGGCCGGTACTGGCCGGACCACGGATCGTCGAACACATCAATTCGCTGATCGCCTTGATTGGCCTCCATCAACCGAACGAGTTCGACCTATGTCTGGGCTGTGACCGGCTCTGGCCCTGCGCCACCGTCGTCGCGATCACCGGCGAGCTCGAGACCACCGAGGACGAAGTACCGCCCCGTCCCCTGCCGGTGCCGACGGCATCCCGTACCGGCCCCGGCGAGGTTCGAGGCACGGCGCCGGCCGGACGCCCGGTCGGCGGCCAGCCTCAGGCCCCGGACCGCATGCCCACCCCACCCCCGCCTGTCGATACCGGCGCCATGCCGCATTTCGACACCGGTGCCATGCCACGCCCAGGCACCGGTGCAATGCCGGCCCCCGCCCCCGCCGCCGCCAGGGACGGCTCCCCGGCCCCAGGCGGCCCTGGCGGACCGGCACGCAGACCTGTCTTCGGCGATCCGCTGGCCGGGATCCGGCGTCCGGGAGCGGGCGAGCCCCAGGCCCCGCCATCGCAGCCCCAGGCCCAACCAGCGCATCCCCAGCCCCAGCCAGGGCAGCCCCAGCCCCATCCCGGGGCGCCCCAGCCGGGCCAGCCCCGGCTCCAGCCGCCCGGACAGCCCGCGCCCGGGCGCCCGCCGATGGGCGTCCCGGAGCCGGAGCGGCGATCCGGGCCGTCGCTCTTCCAGCCCGCGGCCGCCCAGTTCACCGATGGCGGCCTCGGGCAGCAGCACTCCATGCCTCCACACGGGTCGGACGTCACCAGGGATCCGCGTGAGCGTCAGGCTCCCGGCGGGCCGCCGCCGGCGCCGTTCCCGCGGCCGGCCGCGGCGTCCTACGATCGCCCCGCCGCCGGCCCGCCCGTCGGGCCGATGGGCCAGCCCGTTCCGCCGGGTCAGCTGCCTGAGCCCGCACGCCCAGGGCAGTCCGGGCAGCCACCCTGGGTCGGGCCGCCGGTGCCGGCAGGGCCGCCCACCCACGCCGGCCAGCCCACCTACACAGGCCAACCCGGCCAGCCAGGCCGGGACGGATACCCGGACCGCAACAGCTATCCGGACCGCAACAGCCAGCCGTTCGCGCGCCCGGCCGCCGCGGCAGGCGCTGGCCGTCCGAGCGGCCCCGTTCCGACCCGGCCGAACCCGGTCGGTCCGACCGCGGACGGCCAGATCCCGACCGGGCAGATCCACAACGGACAGGTGCCGACCGGGCAGATCCACACCGGGCAGGTGCCGACCGGGCGGTTCGCACCCGGGCAGGTCCCGACGGGCCCCGTCCCCAACGGCCACTTCTCGAACGGGCAGGTTCCGAACGGGCAGGCCTTCACCGGCCCGGTACCCACCGGGCAGATCCCCCGCGGACCGGTCCCTGCCGGCCAGGCTCCCACCGGGCAGGTCCCGACCGGGCAGATCCATACCGGGCAGTTCCCGACCGGGCCCGACGCCCGCGGGCCGGAGCACCGGCAGCCGCCGGGCGCGATGCCGCCGGCCGCGGCACACCCAGGTACGCCCGAGCCGCAGCGGCCACCCGCCGCTGCCGGGAATCCGAGGGCGGCAGCGGGTGGCGGCGGCCGGGTGTCCGTACCCACGTCCCGGCCAGCACCGCCGATCTCCGGCCCGGTCGAGATGACGGCGGCGAGCATCGCGGCCGCGCGGGCCGCCGAAATGGCCCGAGCCGCAGCCGCGGCGGCTGCGGCCGGACCGCAGGCTCTCCGGCCCCCGGACAACGTTCGCGGTGCTGATCGGGGAGCTCGCCCACCCGGGGGGCGACTGGCCCCGGAACGGGGCCGGCACGCGGGTCCGGAACAGCCGCGCCCGCAGGGGTCACCGTGGAGCAGCCAGGCCACCGAGCAGCGCCGTCCCATCTCTGTCGACGACTCGTGGGCCGGGGCGGGCCGGGATCCGGCTCCTCGCCTCGGCCCGGCGGGACCTGGCGGTGCCGGGCAGCCCGGCGCCGGCCTCGGGCCCGACGTCGCGGGACCGACGGTCGGCGGCGGAGGGCCACCGGGGCCACGGACGGGGCCGGCCACGGCGGGCGGCCAGGGCGGCACTCAACCGACGAACGCGGAGCTCGAGGCGGTCGCGCGCGCCTGGCTCGCCCGCAAGGACTCCGTACTGGACGGCATCGATGTGATCTGAGTCAGCAGGACGGGCACCGACGAGTCGAGGCTCTCGTCGCCGGCGACCTCGTACCAGGAGGACACGGCGAGTCCTCCACGCAGCCGGGCCGAGACCAGGCCAGGCTGTGCCTGTCCGGGGACACGGCAGCGCCTGTCCGGGATGTGCCGCTGCATGACGGGGGAGGTTTGAGGTCTCTCCCCGGGTGGGAGGAACGCGACGCCGGCCCCGCCGTGGCGCCGCTGGCAGGCGAGGATGGACGAGGCCCGGAGGGTGATGTGTGGCCGAAGCGCTGACCGCAGGCTTCGACCTGCACGCTGATCCACGGGCGGCTGGGCGGGCCCGTGCGCTGGTCGCCGATCTTCTCGCGGCGTGGGGTTGCTCGAGCGCCTCTGACGTCGCGAAGCTGCTGGTCAGCGAGGTTGTCACCAACGCCGTACGGTTCGTCGGGGCCCGTGAGGTGCTCCGGCTCACCGTCGAGTGCGGCTCCGGCCTCATCAGGGTCTCCGTGAGCGACGGCAGCCCGCTCCGACCGGTGCTCAGAGCCGCCCAGGATGACGACGAGTCCGGCCGCGGCATGCAGCTCGTGAGCGCCCTCGCGGAGCGGTGGGGCGTCGTCGACGACCCGCCGTCGATCGGTTGCGGCAAGCAGGTGTGGTTCGAGCTGGCGGCGAGCGACTCGGCCGCGATCGCCTGTCACGTGCACTGAGCCGTGGACAAACTGAGCCGCCCCGGGCGTCCTGAGCGGTCCCGGACGTCCTGAGCCGTGCCAGGCACGCTGGACCGTCCCGGGTGTGCCGAGCCGTCCCGGCGAAACGTCGACGCAGGTCGGATCACCCAGTCGGGCGCCGCGTGTTCGCACGGTGATCGCGGCATTCACAACTGCGACTGCGCGCTACCAACTCCTCGCCATGAGTCAGCCAGAATGCGGCATATTTCTCCGTAAGCGGTAGATGATGGTTCGCATACCAGCATCCAGGTGACGACACGACGTCACGATGGGGGGCGGTATGCCGCTGCAGACGCAAGTCGTCGTGGACATCGCTTTGCTCGTCGAACTCGACGACGGACTTGTGGTCCGTGCGTCCGATGACGGCACGCTCCGCTTCCCGGGATGCGTTCCGGGCCCGGGAGAGTCGGCGCTGGCCGCCGCCGGCCGAATGTTGCGTGCAGTGCTGCCGGAGCAGGCCCCGGCCCGGCCAGCCGCGGCCAGACCACCGCTCTCCACGCCGGCCGACACCGCCGACGCGGCGGAAGCGGGGGACGTGTCCGGCATCCTGCGGTTCGCGGGCTGCGTCGAGCACACCGATCACCTCAGCCCGGAGCATCGCCGCAAGGTCCTGACGGTGCTCTACGCCGTCACTCCCGACCCGGCGCACTACCGCGACCAGGATGATCTTCTTCCGGACCTGTTCCTGCTTCGGCCGCACGAGATCGAGTCCCAGGCCACCCTCGCGACGGTCCAGCCGACCGCGGTCGGGCGCGCGGCACTGGTCTGGTGGTCCGAGCAGTGGGCCTCCTGGCGTGGCCACGCCGTCGAGGACGCGGAGCCGTGGTGGACGATGCTGCGCAAGTCGGTGCGCACCCTGCGCGCTCAGCTCACAGCCCGCAGTGATGTCCTGCAGGGCGAGGCCTTCCGCGACGCCGCGGTGGCCATCTGCGCACTGGTCGCGGTCGCGGACGGCCGGGTGGACCCGGCGGAGCGCGACGCGATGATCCAGTCCATCCACAGCGAGCCTGTGCTTGCCGCCTACCCTCGCGCCGAGCTGGAACAGATTTTCGACCAACATGTGGCGCGGCTGCGCCTCGATCTCGCGGAAGGCCGCCGAGTGGCACTGAACGAGATCGGCAAGGTGCGCGGTGATTCCACCCGCTCGTGGGCGGTGCTCCACTTCGGGGCTGTCGTCGGCCGCGCCGACGGCTTCTTCGACCCGGACGAACGCCGGGTCGTCCAGGAGGCCGCAGAGGTGCTGGGCCTGAGCGCAGGCCGGCTCGCCGTCCAGGCGGTCGAGGAATGAGCCCTCTCCATCGTCGACTCCGGCCTACGGCGCCTCTGACCGTGCATCGTGAGATGGAAAAGGCGCGATGAACCCGCCTCGCCCCGCCCGCGCCCAGGGCCACCCGGGGGCGACACCCGAACCGACGCTGCGTGCCCGGGTCTTCCTGACCCTCGGCAACCGCGTCGTCGTCGCGAACCACCGCGGCCAGCCGTGGTTCTTCCTCCTCGGTGAGCACGTCGCCCCGGGTGAGGGCGTCGAGCAGGTCCTGCACCGTGTGCTGCGGCGCACGGCCGGATTCGAGGTGCGCGCCCTGGACTTCGTCGGCGGCATGGAGCGCCACGGAACCGGTCGCGGGACCGGCCACGAGATCGATGTCCTCTTCGCGGGTGCCGTGCCCCGGTACGCGGAGTTCGGCAGCCGCGTCAACGAGGTCGACCTGGTCACCGTCGAGCGGTCCGATCTTCACCGGGTCGAGTTCCGTCCCGCGTACGTCGGCGACGTGATCAGCTCGTGGCTGGCCGACCGCGTACCGCGGTGGTACACCGACGGGGGGTCCACGCGGCCCCCGACCGTGGCCACTTCCTGAGTCCTCGGTCACCCGGGCGGGCCGCCGTAACAGACGCTTCGCGGGGCAGTCGCGGCCATCCAACCGTCATCTCCCGGGTACTTCACACCCAGCGGACCACCACGTCACAGTGAGTTTGGAACGCCCCGTCGCGGTGCAGGACTGCCTGGAGCGGGGTGGAGTCGCGGACAGCGGATCCACCCCACCCCAACCCGCCGTCGGTGATGGTGCGGAGGTAGTCGGCACGAGGAGCATTCAGCCGTCGTTCAGGCACGCGACATAGCGTGAACCCGAACTTCCCGGACCGGAGGGGGTAGACATCGAGATCCCGGTCGCGATGAACGCCGACAACACGGCGGCCGCGCCGCGCGTTGTCGGGCCGACGCTGCCCCGCCACAGGCGGGCCGGTGAGCGCGCAACGGGCACGCCTCGTGCCGCAGCCGTACCGGACGAGCGTCCGGTACCGGGCCGCGCCCGCCAGGCGCAGGCCGGCCACCCGCCCCGGGAGGATGAGCTTTCCGCACCGGCCGGCCGAGGCTCCGGCACCGGGCCCTCGCGGCCCGGTGCTTCGGTTCCCGCCGTCTTCGGCGGTGTCGACGCCACCGGCGCCGCCGCGATCGCTCTCGACCTCGGCCGGGTGCGGCCCAGGTTCGGCCTGCGCCGCACCCGGGTACGGGTTCTGGTCGCGGCCGCGATCCTCGCGATCGTCTCGATCATGGCGACCAGATTCCGCGAGGATGTCGTCGGCAGCCTCACCGCCGTCCCCGCCCCTCGCTGGCACTGGCTCGCGGTCTGCCTGGTCGCCACTGCCGCCTTCTACGTGGCGCACGGGGTGAGTGTGCGGGCGGCCAGCGGGCTGCGGATGGGGCTCGGCATCGCCACCGCGTCCCAGCTGGCCGCCGCCGCGGCGAACCGGGTGGTGCCGGCGGGGCTCGGCGCCATCGCCATCCATCTGCGTTTTTTCGAGCGACGTGGGATGAATCGACCCGCGGCCCTCGCCACGGTGGCCTCGCTCAAGGGCGCCGCCTTCCTCGTCCATCTGGCGGGCCTCGCGCTCGTCGCCGGAACCCTGCGCAGCTCAGGCGTCGGCGAGGCGGTGACGGCTCCCGTCCGGATGACGGTGAACGGAATCGGCACCGGCCCCTTCATGGCCGGCGTCGCCGTGGTGGGCGTGGGTGTGGGCTCCGCTGTCGCCCATCCACGAGTACGGTGCCGCGCACGGCCCGCCATGCGGGTCTTCCGCGAGCACCTCGGATCGCTGGCCCACTCACCCGGGCGAACCGCCGTGCTCGTGACCGGCACCGCCGGGACGAAACTCGCCCAGGTCGTCGGCATGGCAAGCGCGGTCTGGGCCTTCGAGGGCGAGCTGGACCTCGCCACGATCACCGCCGTGTACCTGGTCGGTTCCGCCGTCGCCGGCGCGGCTCCGACCGCGGGCAACGTCGGCGCCATCGAGCCGGCCCTGGTCATCGGCCTGACCGCCTCCGGCGGCGCCGGCCCGGCGATGGTGGCCGCGGTGCTGGTGTATCGCCTGATCAGCTACTGGCTCCCGATCATTCCGGGCGTGACCGCGCTGGCAGTGATGCGCCGTCGCGGAGACCTCTAGGCGCCTCGCAGCCGCGCGGCTCGAACGCCGCAGCCCCATCCCGCACACCGTCACATAGCTCGCGCAATTCATCTTAAGAGCGACAAAAAGGGCAGGGAGTCGCTTGACGATCCGCAAGAGTTGAGGATCTTGGACGCCAGACCGACCACGATCCTCAGCTCTTGCCCGGCAGCAGCCACGGCCCGAAGCCCGGGACTCCGCACCGCCCTCTCCAGCAGCCAGAATCCTCAACGCCTGCCCGTCAGCAACATCGGATCTGGGTCCGCGGGTCAGATCCGGGTGGAGCCCTCCGCGGACAGGTTGAGCTGGCGCAGCACAGGCGTGTCTCGCTCGAAGCCGAGCTCCGACACGGCGGCGGGCACGATCACAAAACAGGCACCCGCGGTCGGCGGCAGCCGAAGCCATCTGGCGATCAGCACGCGGAACATGTGGCTGTGCCCCACCAAGGCGACATCGCCGCGCTCCAGCCAGGGCCGCACCGTGGCGAGCACCAGATCGGCACGCCGCCCGATCTGTTCGACGGTCTCTCCCCCAGGCACCTCACCGGTGAACACCGACCAGCCCGGACGGTCCCGGCGGATGGCCGGCGTCGTCAGGCCTTCGAGGTCCCCGTAGTCCCACTCGGCGAGATCCGGCCACACGGCGCGGTCCGCGACACATGGTTCGGTGGCCAGGAGCCCCGCCAGGTCCGCGGTGCGGGTCGCACGCAGCCGGGGGCTGGTGGCCACCAGCACGAACCGCCGCCCCGCCAGGAAGCTCCGCAGCGCCGTCGCCTGCCGCTCCCCGTCAGCGGTCAGGGCGATGTCGGTTCGTCCGGTGTGGCGACCGGACCGGCTCCACTCGGTCTCGCCGTGACGGATCAGCGTCAGGACGCCGGGCACGCCAGACGCACCGGCTCCTCCGGACGCACCGGCTCCTCCGGACGCACCGGTTTCTCCGGGTGCTCCGGGTGCTCCGGGCGGGTTCACCGCCTCCGGC
Source organism: Parafrankia irregularis (assembly GCF_001536285.1). Lineage (NCBI taxonomy): Bacteria > Bacillati > Actinomycetota > Actinomycetes > Frankiales > Frankiaceae > Parafrankia > Parafrankia irregularis. Next base: position 24,621 of record NZ_FAOZ01000015.1, read on the forward strand.
GCCGCCGCCGGGCTCCCACGGCCAGCAGGAACACCGCCGACGCCAGCGCGACCCTCTCCCAACGGACCGTGCGCACGATCTCAGTCGGCACGCCCTTGCCGGATGTGCCGGAGCTGCCCGCAGCCGCCAGCCCGCCTTCGGCGTCCTGATGCCCTGCCCGACCGCCCGGCAGTGCCGCGGGCCGTGGCGACGACCCGGCCGGAACAATGCGCTCGCGAAGCTCGCCGACCTTCACACGGATCTGTTCGTTCGCGCGCTCCGCCACCCGCCTGGGGCTGACGATCTCCGCGATAGCGTCGACGGTCTCGGCCAGCTCGGCGCGGGTCTGTTCGATCTGACGCTGGATGACGGCCGGATCCTGCGGCACCGATGTCGCCCTCTCGGTTCTTGTGCGGGTGGACGGGGCCGGGCTGACGACCCGACTCGATCGTGCCAGACCAGCCCTTCTCCAGCTCGACGAAACGACGCTCCGGTGGCAGGGACCCGGCCGGTCCATCCAGCCCACGCGCGGACAATCGCCCACTTTGTCCTGGTCAACCTACCGACGGCCGCCGCCCGACCGATCGGGTGTGAGATGAGGCCCGGACCACCCTGATCGGTGCCGGCTCGCGTCGATCAGGGCCGCCCCCGCCGCCCGCGCGGCCTCGTACCGTCCCGCACCGCACCACCCGCACCACCCGCACCGCCCACAGCCGCGTCCTCGGGTCAGCACCGCCCCTCACCCAGACCAGCCGTGCCGGGCTCGGCAATAGGCTTACCTGGTGCGAGTCGGGCGGTGCGAGAGGCGGTACACCGGCCTCGCACGGTCCCCGGGGCTGAGCCGGCTCGGAGCAGCGGCGCGGCGCGGGCTGGGCTTCGCCGTGCCGACGGTCGCGCTGGCGCTGCTCGCCCACCTGCCGACCACACACTCCGCGGGGCCGGCAGCGGGTCGTATGCTGCTCGTCCTGCTCATGCTTGCCGTTCTGCGTGCCGCGGCCGACCTCCTTCGTCCGCGGGCCGTTCGGCCGCAAGGCGTTCAGCCGCAAGGCCTCGACAGCGCGTGGTGGTCGGCGCGCGCCTCGACGGGTCGGCCTGTGCTCGATGCCGTCGGCTCCGTTGCCGGGCTGCTGGCTGTGCAGGTGATGCTGCACGTGGCCTTCACTGCCCGGCCGACGCGAGCGCCGGCCGGGCAGTTCGCCGGGCTGTTGTGCGGGGCCGAGCGGGCCGCCGCGACCGGCGGCGTGCCCTGGTTCGACGCCTCCCAGCTACGCGCGACGGCTCTCGCGGGCCGCCCGCCCGGCTCCCTGGTAGCCACGACCTCCACGACCGCGGCGGCCGGCGCGGCACGCCTCAACCCGGCGCATCTCGGGGCCCTGCACCTGCACAGCCTCGGGCCGGCGGTTCTCCTCGCGCACAGCCTGGCCGCCGCCGTGGTCTTCTGGTGGGCCCGTCACGGCGTCCGGGCCGTCGCCGCCGCCTGCCGGATTCTCGGTTCGCGGCTCCCCACGTTGCGCGCGGCCCACGCCCCGACCCTGACCAGACGCCGGGTCGTCCGGGCGCCCGCACTGCGCGGGCCGCGTGTCCTGGAACGCCCCTGGGCCGCGGTCGCCTCGCGCGGGCCCCCGGTCGCCGGGTTCACAGCCCTCACAGCCCTCACAGCCGCCCGGCCCTGCCCGCGGTAGCCCCGGCGCTGCTTCGCCCTGCCCGCGGTAGCCCCGCCACCGCCTGGCCGTGCGCGGCAGCCCGCGTTCCGCCCAGCCGTGCCGGCCGGGCGCGGATCGCTCATGCCCGCGATGTGTCAGGTCAGCCCTGGCCGTCGTCGCCGGCACAGCACCGCCGCGCCCGCGCGGACGGCGCAGCCAGCCCACTGCTCTTCGTAGGAGTCAGGTGCACACCTCCAGCAAGACGACATCCGCAACAACCCCCACGGCCGACGCGGAGGCCACAGCCACGGCCCGCGCCGGGCATTCACCCGGCCCCCGGCGAAAGGCCCGGCGCGGCACGGGACGTCCTGGCCGGGTTCGGGTGGCTCTGGCCCTCGGGCTCGCCGTGAGTCTCGGCGCGACACTCGGCGCATGTTCCAGCGGTGGAGACGGCACAGGGGTGACGATCGTCGACGCCGGCGGAACCGGCGACGGGCTACACGGCGTTGTCCCCACAGAACGCTTCGCGAAGCCGGCTCTCGGCCTGACCGACACCGACGGCCGCCCGTTCGACCTTCGCACCCGAACGCAAGGGAAGATCACTCTGCTTTTCTTCGGCTACACGATGTGCCCGGACGTCTGTCCGACCACCATGGCCGACATCGCCGCGGCGCTGAGCGAGGTCGACCGGTCGGTCCGGGACCAGGTCTCCGTCGTCTTCGTCAGCACCGACCCGGAGCGGGACACCGGTGAGGTCCTCGACCGTTGGCTGAAGGGTTTCGACTCGAGCTTCATCGGCGTCCGCGGGCCGTTCGCGAAGGTCCAGAGCGTGGCGGAGTCGGTCGGCGTCCCGCTGGAGGCACCGGAGGTCCAGGCGGACGGATCCGTCCTCGTGACGCATGGCAGCCAGGTCATCGCCTTCGGCCGTGACAACCGGGCGCGGGTGCTCTACCTGGCGGGGACCGCCGTCGCCGACTACATCGCGGACCTGCCCGTCCTGACCGCGGAGAAGCCCGGGACCACCGCCGGTGCCGACGACGACGGCGCGGCCACGAGCACGGGAGGCCCGGCGAGCCCGACTGACGCCCCGAAGGCCACGTCGAGGCCCACCGGCACCACTGCTTCCACGCCCACCGGCACGGCGGCGGCCACCAGCTCCCCGGCCCCGGCCCCGGCACCGGCGGCAGCGGCAGCGGCAGCGGCAGCGGCCAGGCCGACTCCGGTGGCCACCGGATGAGCCTCGTCACCACCCCCAGCCGGCAACGCAACCGGCTGCTGCTCCGACTGTTCTCCACGGTCCTGCGGGTGGGGCTGGGTGCGGTCTGGCTCGTCGCCGGACTCCTCAAGGTCAACGACCCTGACGGCATGGTGCGCTCGGTCCGTGCCTTCCGGATCCTGCCCGAGTCGCTCGTCCATCCGGTGGCCTACGCCGTGCCCTTCGTCGAGATCGCGCTGGGTGTGCTGCTGATCGTCGGGCTCACCGTCCGGCTGGGCGCGTTCGTGTCGGCCGCGCTGTTCGCCGTCTACATCGCCGCCATCTCGTCGGCGGCGGCCCGTGGCCTGCGCATCGACTGTGGCTGCTTCTCCACCGGCGGCGACCTCACCGCCGAGGCACCGACCCACTACACCGAGGAGATCGTTCGCGACAGCGCGCTCCTGCTGGCCAGCCTGTTGCTGGCCCGCTGGCCGGACGGCTTCCTCACGGTCGACCGGCTCCTCGACAGGACGTCACATCCGCCCCTCGACGACGAGGACGACCAGTTTCGGGAGGACTGATGGCAGGCAGCGATCCGGCGGGCGACGGCCCGACCGGCAAGCGCCCGGCGAGCGTGAGCGCCGCCGAGCGCCGCGAGCGGGTCGCGGCCGCGCGGCGCGCCGAGGCCGCGAAGGAGCGACGACGGCGCCAGCTCATCATCGGCTCCGTCGTCGCGGGCCTGCTCGTCCTGGCCGCCGTGATCGGCTTCGCGGTCCAGAGCTCGCGGGAGGAGTCGAAACCGGTGGTGCTGCCGTCGACGGCCACCGGGCCCGACAACTCCATCGTGGTCGGGCAGGCCGACGCCCCCGTCACCGTCGACATCTACGAGGACTTCCAGTGCCCGGCCTGCGGCCAGCTGGAGAAGACCACCGGGTCGACGATCAGCGACCTCATCGACGCGGGCGACATCAAGGTCAACTACCATCTGATGTCGTTCCTCGGGCCCGAGTCGGTCCGGGCGGCGAACGCCGCGTCGGCGGCGGCTGACGAGAACAAGTTCAAGCCGTTCCACGACGCCCTGTTCGCCGACCAGCCCACCGAGCACACCGACGGCTACCAGAACGACACCCTGATCGAGAAGGGCGCCTCGGTCGGCCTCACCTCGACGGCTTTCGTGGACGCCGTCCGGAACGGAAAGTTCGACGGCTATGTCGCGAAGGTCGACGAGAGCGCCTCGAAGGCCGGGGTGACCTCGACGCCCACCGTGCTGGTCGACTCCAAGCAGCTCTCCGCGGACCAGCTCACCCCGGACGGGCTGAAGGCCGCGGTGGCAGCCGCCAAGAAGAACGGCTGACACTCCGCCGATCGGCGTCAGGCCCTGCTCGGTAGCAGACGATCCCCGAAGCCGCCGCTGCGAAGATCGGAGGATTGAGGATTGTGGTCGTTCCGACGACCACAATCCTCCAGCCTTGCTCGGCAGCAGCAGCGGCGGTGGCGGGCGACGGCGGTGGCACCGGGAGCCCGTAGCTCGGGACTGCCGCCCGCTCCGGGACGACGAACGTCCTCGACTCTTCGGAGCGAGCCAGACGCGATCATGCACGTCCTCGTCACAGCCCTGAACGGACACGGGTGAAGGGTGCAAACGGGGACACCGGGGGATCACGGCAGGGTGTTTGCCGGCCCGCCGGAGCCGCGACTAGCTTCTCGGACATGACCGAGACCGCCAGCGCCGCTCGCCTCTCCCCCGGTGACCCCGCGCCCGACTTCACCCTGCCCGACTCCGACGGCAACGAGGTTTCGCTGTCGTCCTTCCGTGGCCGCAAGGTCGTCGTGTACTTCTACCCCGCCGCGTCCACGCCCGGCTGCACGAAGCAGGCCTGCGACTTCCGCGACAACCTCAGCCTGCTCAACGACTCCGGCATCGACGTCCTCGGGATCTCGCCGGACAAGCCGGCCAAGCTGGTGAAGTTCCGCGACAACGAGGAGCTCACCTTCCCGCTGCTCTCCGACCCCGACCGGGCGGTGCTGTCCGCGTACGGAGCATTCGGCGAGAAGACCATGTACGGCAAAAAGACCATGGGCGTCATCCGCTCGACGTTCGTCATCGACGCCGACGGAAAGATCGAGACGGCGCAGTACAACGTGCGCGCCACCGGCCACGTCGCGAAGCTCCTGCGGGACATCGGCCTCGCCGACTGACCCGGTTAACCCGGCGCAGGCGGCCAGACGGCACCGTCGGCCCGCCGCCGTCTGGCCGGCCGGCGCCGCCCGACTGGCCCGGTGCCGCGCGGACCCGGCATCGCGCTTGGCCCGGCGCCATCCACAGCTCGGTCGGCTCCGGCCAGGCCCGGTCCTGCTCAGCTGGCGACGCGCAGGTCCCACTGGAGCAGCACGTTGTCCGGCTGGGCGGGATCCACCAGCACGGGAACCCTCCTGCGAAGCTGGCTCGGGACGCGAACACCGCCACGCCGGAGTCCCACCGGCACCGCCGCGGCCGGCTCGGCCTCGGGTACGACCGCGCGGCGGATCACCGGGTACGGCTGCTCCCCGGGGCACTCCACCAGCAGGCGCACCTCCGCCACAGTCCCCCCGAGAACCCGGACGCCCGTGTCGTTCACTGCGCTGATCACCGCCATCGCCGCCCTGCCGTTGTCGATCAACCGGCGAGCCCGGTCGCGTTCCTCCTGGACGGAGGCGGACACCTGCTCAGGCTGGTTCCGCGCGGGTTCCGCAACGACGGTCATAGATCTTTCCCCCAGAGGCATCATGCGCCCACCGACGCAGGTACACCCTGCACCCGAACGGGTCCTCCCCGCCGTCGCGTCCGCGACACCAGCGGCTGTCCACCTGTTGTTTCCGCGACACCTGCCCGAGACACCGGGCCCGCACCGGAGGATTTCTCCCATCCGCCGAGCAGACCCGGCCCCACGGCGGCGGTGCCGCTCCCGCGGCCAGCCCCTGTCCCGCGATCCGCACCCGGATCGCTAGTCTGGACGCACGCGGGAGTGGCGGAATGGCAGACGCAGCAGACTTAGGATCTGCCGCCCTAGGGCGTGGGGGTTCAAGTCCCCCCTCCCGCACCGGCCGGGCCGAACTGCAGTTTCCCTTTGTTTGCAGCGGTTATGCACTTCTCGGATCATCGGTCGACCTCTCTCCGGCGTCCGGTGGCGTCTGGCGGTGTCCGGCGAGTCTCGGCACATACGCGGCACAGCCTCGGCACCCGTGCCGCCACCGGAGCCGTCCGCCTGGACGATGCCGAGAGCGATCTCGATCCTGCGGAGTTGGGTGTCGACGTCCCCGTCGATGCACTTCGCGTACACCCGGTAGAGCACGGCCACGGAGTGGCCGGCCCACTCCGCGACCTGGCTTCCCTGCACCATCCCGTTCAGCCACGTCGACACGCAGGCGTGGCGCAGGTCGTAGGGCGTTGCGGCGAGCGGCGACGCGACCTGTGCCGGCGAGAGCGCTGCCTCGCGGCCCGCCTTCCAAATCCGGCCGTAGGTGTTGGAGCGGACCGGACCCCCGCGAGGAGATCGGAACACCTTGCCGTCCTGGCCGGGCGGGTAGGCGGCGAGGTGAGCGCGCAGGCATGCGACGAGAGGCGGGGGGATCGGCACACGGCGGGTGTCGCCCTTCGCGCGGTGCTTGAGTTCCCTCGGTTCCCGCTTGCCTGAGTCGGTCCAGCGCGCGCCCGTCTCCGGGTCCGCGCCATCGAGGATGAACCAGCCCCACTCGTCATCGGCGGGCGGTAGCACGATGTCGGCCAGGGCTAGGTCGTTGCACTCCTCCGGTCGGAGGCCCGAGTAGTACATGCAGGCGAAGAACGCGGTCAGCCGGGGTCCTGTCTTCCCCTGCTGGGTGATGGCGGCCAGCAGGCGGCGGGCCTGGTCGTGGTTGCAGACGACGCGGCGGTCGACGACTCCGCCGCTGTTGCGCACCGGCCGCCGCTTGATCTGGTCGACCGGGTTGAAGGGCAGCCGCTTGCGTTCGACCGCGTACTCCAGGCAGGAGTAGAACGCGGACCGCTTCCGGGCGATCGTGGCCGGTGCAGCCGGCCTCCCGTCGATTTTCCTGCTGATCAGGTCGAGTCCGCGGCGAACCAGCTCGTTCTCGGTTTCACCCAGAACGGCGAGCGGGATCGTGTTCCTCTCAAGCCAGGCAACCGCGTCCGCGATGCTCTGGGGCGGCTTGGGGGGCGTCGGGTCCACTCCGCGTTTCGGGGCGACCGGAAGTCGGCTGCGGGCATCGAAGGTCCAGGTATAGAGCGCCTTACGAAGAAGGCCTGAGGCGGGCCTCCCGGGCGCGTCCTGGCGGACGAACGCCAGGGTGATGTGCGCCAGTGCCTCGGCGGTGTTCTTCCGGTGCCCTGGGGCGGCGGCGGCCCACATGGAGTCCACGAACTCCGTCGCGTGGGAGTACCAGGTGTCCACCTCCGGGGCCAGTTCGCCGGAGGCCGCCTCGGTGCCCCCTTTGCCGGCCTGCTTCCGTGCGTACTCGGCATCCATGGTCACCGGCCAGCCCGTCGCCACGTCGAACGCGACGCCCTCCCTCGCCGCGGTCACGAGCTTCGAGCGGAAGGATGACGCCAGGCCGGACGTGGTGAAGGACGCCCCCTTCTCCTGGCCAGCGACCTCCCAGCGCACCCGGTAGGCGGTGTACTTGGCCCGCTGGGTCTTGCGGGTCCTCCAGAGCCGCACGTCGTAAGAGAGTTCGCGCGGACCCGGGTTGGGTGTCATTCAGCGTCCCGGAGGGCGGCCTTCCATGCCTCCAGCTCGGAGCGCTCGACTCGCACCTTCCGGGACGGGAGGGTGATGCACTTCGGCGCCAGGCCCTTGAGGCGCCAGTCGTAGAACGTTGATCGTGTAATCCGAAGCTCCGAGCAGACTTCGTCAAGGGTGAGCAAGGGCTCGGTGTGGCCTCCGCTCGTTGAGGCCACTGCGCTTGATGCGAGTGCAGGCATCCTGGTTGTGCTCCGTCCTGCTTCGGGCGGGTGGGGTGCGGCCCCCGGCGGGGCGCTGGGGAGTGGTCCGCCGGGGGCCGGTGTCATGCGGCGGCGTGTTGGTGGGTGGGTGCCGTCCCATCCGTCCCAACGTCATCGGTGCTGGTGGGAGGGGGTGCGGGTGGGACGGTGGGACGGATCGATCCGTCCCAGCGCCAGGCGGGACGGTCGTCGGGTCCGTCGGGTGGGTCGGTGGGGGGTGGGCAGTAGCGGCGCCAGGCGTCGGTGAACGCGGCGCGTTCGTAGCCCTTGGCCTGCTCGCCGTTGTCGGGGCGGATGTTGCGGCTGTGGATGCCGTACTCGCGCAGGAGCGCGGCCAGGCGGCGGGCGGTCAGCCCGCCGGGCCCCATGTCTGCCCAGGGGGCTTCGACGTCGGCGTTGAGCAGGGTGAGTAGGCGGGTGGTGGTGATGGCGGTGTCGGTCCCGAACGCGGTGCGGGTGTCGGACAGGAGCCGCACGGTGATCGAGGGGTCCTCATCGGCGGCGGCGGTCTCGGCGAGCAGGACGGCCAGTGCCTGTCGGGCCCGGTCGGGCCACGCCTCGCCGGCGTGGTCGGCCACGGCGATCAGCGGTTCCCACGTGTCGGCGGCGCGGTCGTCGACGGGCATATCCGGTTCGGCCTGCTCCAGCTCCGGTAGGGCGGGGCGTAGCCAGGCGGACAGGTCCTCGGCGAGCGTGCGCAGTGCGGGCCGGTCGCGGCGGTGCCGGTACGGTGCGACCGTCTCGCCTGCGGCGCGGCGGCGCATGCGGATGATGACGGCGCGGTCTTCGACGGTGTCGGGCATGGCGCCGATGCCGGCGAGTGCGGCCATGGCGAAGGTGGGCAGGACTTCTCGAGTGCGGGTGGTGTGGTCCCATCGGATGGCGGGCCGGTTGCGCTGGTGGCCGGCGTTGAGCAGGCCGCGTAGGTCTTCCTTGGCGTCGCCGGACCGCGCCGTGCCGAAGATCGTGTCTGCTTCGTCCACGAGCAGGGTGGGCGGGTCCTCGTCGATCGACCGGTACACCGCCGCGGTGGACGCGTTCACGGTGATCAGCGGGTTGTGGCAGGTGGCTTCCACGACGTCGAGCAGGCGACTCTTCCCGCACCGCTTCTCCGGGGCGCGGATGACCAGCCGGGGGGCGTGGGCCCACGCGGGTTGGGCGTGGGTGGCTGCGATCCACAACGCCACGGCGTCGACGGCTTCGGGGGTCGGGAGGATCACGTACCGGGTGAGCGCGTCGTGTAGCCGGTCCAGCGCTGTGGCGCTGTCGCCGGTCACGGGGTGAGGCCTTCCGCGGCGAAGCCGCCTGCGATGGCGGCGCGGATGTCCCGGTCGGTCTGCTCGGCCCGTCGGCCGGCGTCGGTGAGCACCGTGACGGCGTCGGTGGCGGTGAGGTGTCCGGCCAGGACGATCCGAGCCACACCGCGGGCGGCACCGTAGAGGGTGGTGCGGCGGCGGCCTTCGGGGGCGCGGGTGACGGTGTCGAGGGTCGCGGCGAGCAGCGCGGACGGGTCTGATATGCCCCCTCCCCCGATTCGCGGGACGCGGGCCGCGCGGGCGGGCTGACGGGGCGTGGCAGGCAGGCCAGTGGGTGTGAGGCACGCGGCGATGAGGGCGGGGGGCATCTCATTCACCGGCCGGTCGCCCGCCCACCGGTACGGCGCACCAGTGATCGGGTGGACCGACGGCGGTGCGACGACGTACCCGCCGTCGGCCTTGATGTCGACCCCGGGATGCCCCGGGAGCGGGCGGGAAGGGACTGCCCTGCCGGGGTGGGTGTAGTGCAGGTGCCATCCCCCACCGCCGGTCGCCACGACGGCGGTGGGGGTCATCAGCGTCCGGTCGAGGGTGCCGCCGTGGGCGGGGTCGATGTCGACCACGGCCAGGCCGGACACGGCGCCGGTGCGGATGGCGAGCAGGCCGTCCGGAACCGCGGCGAGCATGGCCGCGGCACGGTCGGGCTGGTCGGTGGCGGCGTAGAACCCGTGGCAGGTCAGGCACGGGCAGGTCTCCCGGTCGTGACCGGGGTCGCCCTTGCTCGCCTGGCAGGCCGGACAGTTCGCGACCGGACGCTTGGTCCGGCCCAGGACGAACACCCGCCGGCCCGCGGCGATGAGGTCAGCGGCGGCGGCCTGCCGGGGGTCGACGGTGTTGGGACGGATCGATCCGTCCCGCCGTCCCAGCTGCACCCCGGTTGACCTGCGGGTTTGAGGGTGGGACGGATGGGACGGCAGTACCGTCCCATCCGCGCACGGCACGGTCATGGCACCTCCGGTCGTGGTCGGGGGATGGTGAGGAAGATCCGGACTCGTCCACCGGCCCGGTCGGGATAAGGCCTGCTGACCAGCGCGGTCGGGAACAGGCCGCGCAGCTTGGTGAGGGTGTCGGCGACGTCGGCGGGCTGTCCGTGCACCCGGATCGCCACCTTCGGCGGCGGCGTGATCACGAGACGTCCAGCGGGGCGAATGGTTGGGCGGTGGAGCCTGCTGTCGCAGCTGCGAGGACACGGGTTCGCCAACGCAGGGCGAAGCGCAGGCAGTTCGCGCAGTTCTTGTGCCGGACGCATCCGGGCAGCGGGTTCCCGCGGCGGCGGGCGTCGATCGACCAGGCCAGAGAGTCCGCCGACGCCAGCAGGTCCCGGCAGGCCACCAAGCCCCGGATCTTGAATCCGAAGCCGTGAAGGCGCGTCACGCCGCGGCGGTGCAGCGCGGTCAGGATGCCCGTGGCTTCCGCGGTGCCTTGCCGGCGGCACACGGAACCGACACCGACCAAGGACTCTGCGGTCAGGTCGACCCCGGCGGCGTCGTAGAGATCGACGCACCGCTCGTAGTCGGCGGCGGTGTCTCCCTGGACGACCGGAATGATCGGCAGGTCGGGGGCCCGGTCGCGCAACTCAAGGAAGTTCGCGACCGTCCGCGCCTGGTGTTCAGCAACGGAGAGGTGCGTTCCCACGAACCGCTGACCGGCGATCGTCCCGCCGTCAATGATGATCCGTTCGCACATCCAGTCTTGGGGTGCAGCCCACAGCAGGTGTCCGATCTCATCGCGGTAGCGGCGAAGCCGAGCCACGTACTCGGCCGGAGAGACGGTCCATTCGCCGTAGCGCTGGAGTTCGGTGAATCCGCCGGAGTCCACACCGAACGGCGCAGCTGCGACGGGCAACCGCTTGTAGACCCGTAGCCGGCGGTCGCAGACGAACAGCGGCACCCCCGCGGTCGCGAGCCACCCCGGCTGATGAGTCCCCAGCAGGAACACCGGAACGCTCGCGGCGGTGGTCTTCACGCGGCCCGCCGGTAACGACGTCGGGCCCGTGCGAGTGCGGCGGTGTGGCAGGTCGGGCACAGGGGGCGTCCGCCGGCGCCGTAGCGGTGGTGGTAGGCGTGGCAGGTCGTGCACGGACCCACCTGGTCCAGCGGGATGAGCAGGTGTCCGGCAAGGGTGCGTAGCGCGCTACTGGCGGCGCGGGCGGCGGCGGCGTAGGCGGGGTTCGGCCTGCTCCGACCGGCGGTGTCGAGCACCGTGCGGGGCGTCGTACGCCAGTCGTCGACCTGCCCACGAACCCACTCCCCCACAGTCACGCCGCACCGCCAGCCGAACCGGCCTCGTCGGCACCGAACAGGGGCGGCTGGTCCTGGCAGGAGTCGCACAGCGGCCGGTCGCTGGTCGACGTCGACACGGGGACGGTGACCGGGGTGCGGCAAATCCGGCATGGCCTGCTGGTGGTGGTCGGCGGGATCGCGGCTGCGGCCCTCGGGTAGCTGCCAGTGTTCAGGTAGATCACACTCGGGCAGGTCGCGGCGCCGCGGCGGTACCGGAACTGGCAGCCGCGGCAGATCTTCTCGGCCTTCGTGCCGCTGGTGCCGGCACCGTGGCGTCCGGCCACGGTCGCCTGCTCCGCCGGGGTGAGGCCGCGGAACGTCTTCACGGCGGCGGTGATCAGCGGGTCGATCTCACCAGGCAGGGCCGGCGTGGGGGTCGGGGGGCGTGCGCTACGGGCACGAACTGCGGGCATGATGAGCAGGTCCCTTCCAGGGGTGAAGTGGTGGCGGCGGGCCGACCCCATGGGTCTGGCCGGACACGTCGGGAGCCGACCTGCCGCACCACGGAGCGGGGCTAGAACGGCGGCGCGTCCAGATCGCCACCGGACGGCGGGACAGACCACGCGTCGCCAGCGGCGGGTGCGGTGGTGCTGGCGCCGGTGCCGCGGGCGGCCTTGCTCACCCGGGCGGTGGCGAACTTCAGGGACGGACCGATCTCGTCGACGTCGAGCTCGTAGACGGTGCGCTTCTCGCCCTCACGGGTCTCGTACGAGCGCTGCTTGAGACGGCCGGTCACGATGACCCTGGTGCCCTTGGCCAGGGACTCGGCGACGTTCTCGGCGGCCTGGCGCCAGAGCGAGCAGCGCAGGAACAGCGGGTCACCGTCGACCCACTTCCCGGTCTGCTGGTCGAGGGTGCGGGGGGTCGACGCGATAGTGAACCCGGCCACCGGGACAGCGTTTGGGGTGAACCTCAGCTCCGGGTCGGCAGTCAGGTTCCCGATGACGGTGATGGCGGTTTCTCCGGCCACAGGAGGTGTCCTTTCGAAGGTGGGACAGGTGGCGGGACTGGATCAGGTGTTGCGCCGCTGGCGCTCGCGCTCGTGGCGGGCGTCGCGTCGGGCGAGCAGCTCGGTGGCGGCGTCCGTGCCGCGGGTGCGCGCGGCCTGGTCGTCGGGGTTTGCCTCCAGGGCGGCGGCCGCGTCGTCGACCACCGCGTGCAGCTTCCGGGCGGACAGCTTTGACATGTCGGCGGTCATGCGATCTCCCATGTCAGGCCTGCAGGTGGTAGACGGTGACCGGGATCTCCGTGCCGGTGGCGGTCCACATCCAGGCCTCCTCGCCCTCCCACGAGACGACGCGGATGTGGGTGTGGCTGAGGCGGTCGGTGGCGTGGGACCACACCCGGTCCTCGCTGTCGAGGTCGTTGCCGTAGGGGCTGGCGCCGCACAGGGCGGTCATGGGCCCGTCGATCCAGGCCCGGACGGCGGACAGCGCGGTGGGCGCGGTCAGGTGGCCGGCCAGGACGAACGCGACGAGTTCGTCGCCGGCGTCGTACTGCTCCAGGACCCCAACATCAGCACCGTTCACGGCCACGGTGTCCATGGCCGGGAAGACCTGCTCTATACGGTCGGCACTCTCCACGGCGGCTCGCAGGGCCAGGACCCTGTCTCCCTCGTGGCGACGACCAGCGTCGATGAGGTGACTGAGAATGTCCGGCCGGTGCCCGCCGGGGGGTGGCTCGGTGTTCTTCTCGCGGGCCATGACTGCCTCCTGTGGTGGGAGCGGGGCGGTGGGTCAGAGCGCGTCGACGAACGCGGCCAGGCCGTGGGCGACGTCGACGGTGACGCGGGCGACGGTGGTGACGGTGGCGGCGGCCTCGGTGGGCTGGCGGGCGGCGTAGACCACGAACGCGACCAGCGCGACGGTCAGGACGAGCGGCCAGCGGCGGAAGCGGCGGGTGAGACGGGCGTGCTTCACGAGGACATCCCCTTCGAGGGTCAAGGCGTTGGGTCGGGGTGGACGGACATCAAGCGGCCCGCCAGGCGGCGGGGGTGGTCTTCTACGTCTTGGACTTCCGAGCCATGACAGGTTCCTCACTCTCCGTAACTGCTGGTGGGTGTGGCAGGGGGAGGGAGGGAGGCACGGGTGAGTGCCTCAATCCCGTGTTCGGGGCTTCGGTGGTGCCGGTGTGGGGGTGGGTCCCTCGGGTCCCTCGGCGGGCCGTCCGGGGTTGTTCGCGCTGCTAGACGGCGGTGCCGGACGGAGGGAGGCGGCGAGGGAGCCGGCGAGGGAGAACTCCCTCGGTCCCTCGGGGGTCCCTCACGGGTCCCCTCGCCTGGACGGTCACGCTGTGTCGAACTCGTCGGCTGTTTCGTCGGCAGGTTCGGGGGTGTCGCGGTCGGCCATGGCCGCGGTGAGGCGGTCGGCGTTGACGCACATCTGGCCCCGGGTCTTGTACGGGCGGGCGGAGTCGGGGAGCTCCTTACGGAGCCGCTCGAACGTCCACCCTCGGTAGAGCTCGGGGCGCAGCGCGGCGAGGCCGGCCAGGACCTCCTGGGTGCGCATGATCGGGTCGGGTCCGGCGGCGCGGATCACGGTGAGGGCGTCGGCGAGGTAGTCGACCTGCTCGACCGGTTCCGGCCCGTCGGTGAGGGCGGCGGCCGGTGGAGTGTCGAGCAGGGCCATGGCCCGTTCGACGACGGGGGTGACGTCGTCGACACCGTCGCCGCGGCGGACGTAGAAGCAGCGCAGCAACCCGTCGGCGGGGGTGAACCCCGATGCCATCGCGGTACCGAGGTCACCCAGGTCCACCGTGCCGTCGGCGGCGACGGTCATCGGCCGCAGAGTCGTCGCGGAGATCCCGGCCTTGTGCTTGCCGGTGCCCAGGATGGCGTCGTTGCCCTGATGGTCACCGATGGCGAAGCACGCCCGGTTGGACAGCACCTTGGCGACCTTGCGGGGCAGCGAGTCCGCCGACGGGACGGGTGTGGCGAAGATCAGGGTGACGCCGTACTTCCGGGCCTTGGCCACGATCTTTTCGACCAGTTCGGCGGCCTCCTCACCGACGTCGGAGACGAACAGCTCCTGACACTCGTCGATCACCACGACCCGGGGTCGCATGCTCGGGTCGGCTTCGGCCAGGGCGCGGGTGAGTTTCGGCTCGCCGGCGGCGGAGAGCTTCCGGCCGCGTTCGGACAGCTCGGACATGAGCTGCTTGAGGGCGGTGAGCACGGTCGGGATCTCGTCGGGGTCGTCGGAGACGAACAAGGTCCGTAGCCGGGGGCGGAGCGGGTCGTAGTCGGCGTTGACGGCCATGCAGTAGACGTCGATGTCCACGAGCGGGTCGAGGATCGCACCCAACAACGCGGTGATGATCAGCGTCGACTTGCCGGAGCCCATCATCCCGGCGACACCCCAGTTGGCCTGGAACAGCCGACCGAGCACGACGTTCCCACGCGGGTCGACCGCGACCGGCACGCCCTTGAAGTAGTCGGTGACGCCGGCGGTGAGCAGCGGCCACGGCGCCACCGGCTTGGTCAGGCTGCCCTGATCGGCCACCCACAGATCCAGCACCCCGGGCTTGTCACGAGGCTCGGTCGGCCACACCTCCACCGGCAGACGGAGCAGGTTGTGGGCAAGCACGGGCTTGCTGTTGACGATCATCTCCACGGTGACGCCTTCGGGAAGCAGCAACCGGGAGTGCCATCCCTTGCCGTCATGGACGGGCAGGTCAAGCCAGCGCGGTGTCCAGCCCTCACGGAACTTCCGGTTCAACGCCGGCATGTTCAGGTTCCGCAGCGCGTTCGTGATCGCCCGCTCGTCCGGGACCACATCCCGGCCACCAGCGTCGGCGGCGGCCGGTGCGGACACCCAAGCAGGCAGCTCGGAACGGGACCGGCCCAGATGCCACAGCCACGCCGCGGCACCGCCCGTGGCGGCGAGCAGGAAGGTGGCGCCGTAGACCGCGAAGAACCAGCACACGAACGTGACCAGATCGATCACACCGACAATCGGGGCCAGGACCTGACCGGGGTCGTGGTGGCCCAGCGCAAGAACCACACCGAGCACGAGCAGCAGCGCGGTGAACCCGGCCAACCCCGCCGCGGCCGCCCGGAGCAGGTCAACCGGCGAGCGCACCCAGTCCATGACACGGGCGTGGCGGCGCGCCTTCTCCGCGACGTCGCGGGCCTCCCACTCCCGCAGGCCCTCCTGATCCCCCGCGACCTCCGCGCGGCGCATCTGCCGCTCATACCGCGACGCCCCATGGGTGTCCTGCCACCTGCGATAGGCCACACCGGCACCGGCGACCGGGTACCACAGGTTCCGGGCCACCAGCTTCGCGCCGGTCGCGGTACGCGGATGCGTGGCGACGTCCCTGCTCTTACGGAACACCAGCCGGGCGTCAGTGGTGTAGATGTCGCGGCGCAACGCGGCCCGCTGCCGTTGGGAGACCTCCCGCCACTCCTCAACGGTCATCACCTCCCCTTCCAGGGCGGGGCGGGCGGCGGGCAGGTGATGGACCGTCGCCAACTCCTGCTCGCCGTCGGTGTCGTCCAGGTCGGGCGGGATGTCGCCGGGGGTCATGAGGGGTCTCCGTACAGCTCGGGCCGGTCCTCGGCCTCGGTACCGACCGGACGGGCCGGCGTGGGGTGGTCAGCGGGACGGTCGGACAGCGCCGGCCGTCCGGCGGGGGTGGTGGTGTCCAGCTCCGGGCGGGCGGCGCGGGCCGCACGGATCTCCGCGGCGGCCCAGACCGCACCGGCGAGAGCGGACAGGCCGATCAGCCACCCCGCGACCGTCACGGCCAGGAACAGCGGCACCCCGACCGCGAGCAGTTCGGCCAGATGCCAGCCGATCCAGTCCGCCACCTGCTCGGCGCGGGTCGGCGGGTGCTCACCGGGCGGCATCGGAGGGCCCCTGTCCGGCGGTCAGCGTGTGGGTGGTGACGTAGGCGTCCGCGCGGCACATCGCCGCGTGCAGCACCCGCGCCCCGAACAGCAGCCCGGTCCGCACCGAGTGCGCGAGCAGGAACAGCGCCAGCACGACCACCAGCCGGCCTACCGCCACCCCGCCGTACCGGGCCAGGACCGCGTCCACCAGCCCCCGGGGCAGGTCCGACATGCCGGTCACGACGCACCCCCGGTGGCGGGAACCAGCGGCCTGGCGAAGGTCCGGGCGGTGGCGCTGTCGAGCAGGCGGCGGGAACGGGCGGTGTGGTCGCGGTGGCGGGGTTCGGTCCCGGGGGGTGCCGTGGTGCGGCCTGGCGGCGTCATGATGGGGCTCTCCTCCTGCGTGCTGGTGGCGCGGTTGGGGCCGGTGCGCGGCGGCGACCTTTGGCGAGAGAGACGCCGCGCACCGGGCGGAACTACCGGCGGTTCCGCTTCGAGTTCGAGCTGACGTGCCGGACGAACTTCTCCGCCCACGGGTTCTCGGCGATGACCTGCTCCTCCGTCTTGGCGTTGCCGTCCTGGTCGATCCATCCGGTGTAGCCGGACTCGCGCAGTTCGCGGGTCCTGCGGGCGGCGTCGGTCTCTTCCTTGCCGGTCAGCCAGTCGCGTGCCATAGGGATCTCCTTCGCGTCGGTGGGTCGGGAGGTGCGCGGGCTAGCGGCGGTAGCGGGGCCGGATCAGGTCCAGCCGGTCAGCGACCAGGTCCCCTGCGGCGTCGTGGCCGGCCAAGGTCAAGCCGGTCAGGGTGCGGGTCAGCGCGGTCTGCTGGGCGCGGACACGGGCGCGGGTCTGGCGGCGCGGGGAGCGGGCCATCAGGTTCTCCTTCGACGAGACGTTCAGGGCTGGTCAGAGACGCGCGGGGCCGGTCGTGGGCCGGCCGACCCGCGCGCTCCGGGAAGTCAGGAGTTGGGGTAGAGCTCGGCGTTGACGTCGTTGCGCAGCGTCCGCGCGACCGCCGGGGCGATCCGCAGTTCCCGGCGCAGGAACTCTGCCGACACGGGCTTGCCGTTCTTGCGGGCCAGGCGGAGCGCAGCGGCACGTACCTGCTTCGCCGTGCGGGTCCGAGTCGCCTGCTTCGGCGGGGTCGGATCGACCGGCGGCGGCGGGTCCGCCACCGCCACCCCGCCCGATCCACCGAGGTCAGCCCCGGGAATCGGATCGAGATCGTGATCGGATGCTCCGGACACGTGCGGATCGAGGTCACCGGCGAGCAGATCGGCGAGTGCCGCATCCCACTCGTCGACCGGCACGGGCAGGCCGGACACCGTCGCCGCTTCCAGCTTCCGGCCCTTGGGCAGGTACAGGCCTGGCACGTACACGAGTCGGGCAGTGCCGTCCGCGGCGAGCTCGACCACGGCCTGGCGGGCCGCGAGCCTGCGGGCCTTCGCCACCCGACGCTCCGCCGTCCGCTCAATCCGGGCCCGGGCCCGCTCCGCCCGGCTACGTGGCGGGGCACCGACGGTGAACTGATGCGCCAGGACCCCGGCGATGGACACCGAACCCATCATCAGTCCGGCCAGCAGGCTCCGCTCCAGGCCGTGCGCGAAGTTCATCCCGAACGCCATCACCCCGAACACGGCGACCCCGGCGGTCAACTTGACCGTCGACCGCTCCGGGTGGCGACGCCGGGACACCTCCAGAGCGATCGCGAACGCCCACACCCCCAGCTCGGAGAGCAGGGGCAGGACCAGCCCGGACGGGTTGTCGTACAGGTCCAACCCGAACAGCGCCATCGCGGGAACCGCCATCACCGCACTGACGACCGCCAGCGGGTAGATCAGCAGCTCCACCGCATGCTCGCGGCGCCACTTCGCCCGCTTCTCGCGGGCCTGAGTCTTCGCCGCGGCCCGGGCCGCGGTCTGCTTCTCCTTCAGTCGGGCCGCCTCGGCCGCGTCCTTCCGGTCCTGGTCCCGCTCCGCGACGCGGTCCGCCCGGTCCGCGTTCCGCTCCGCGGTGCGGTCCGCACGACGCTGCTCCGCCCACGTGCTCACGACGCGACCCCCGCGGACTCCTCGTCCACCATGGACGGTGCGACGTGGGCCCACCGCAGCGACTTCGCCACGGGCAGCCGGAACGCGGCCAGGGTCACCGCGGCCGGTGACGTCTTGCCGCGGCCCGCCCCGCCGACCCGGATCAGGCTGGCGTCCTCGGCGGCCCGGATCGCCGCAATCTCCCGGTCGACCTCGGCAAGGTCAGCGGCAATCGAGGGCCACTCCGCTTCGATCGCGGCCAGCTCCGCCCGCGTCGGCTCCCGCTCCATCGCGAACACACCCAGGTCGTTCACCGGGCCACCGCCGACACCAGCTCGCGGGCGTGCGCCTGGACCCGCACAGACTCGATCATGGCGATGATGTCGACCGGAACTCCGTCGATCGTCGTCGTGATCTGCAGGAATCTCCCGCTCATGTCGTAGCCGGAAAACCGCAACGGCGCGTCCAGCAGGTGGGACAGCAGACGCAGGCCCGACAGGTTGTTAGCGTCCCTCGCCTCACTGTCGGCGTACACATCGACGCTGGTGACCAGGGCGGACACCCGCGGGACCGTGGTGCCGTCCGTCGGATGGAAGGTGAGGTAAAGCGCGATGTTGCCGCCGCGGATCCGGTTCAGTAGCCCGGCGGCGGCGTGCAACGCGGCGATCTGACCGTCGACATCCGGCACGGTCACCCGCGCTCCGCTCATGGTGGTGATGACGGTCGGGGCGCTCTTACCGGCGTGTTGCGGGGACATCAGCGGCCACCGCCCTTACCCGACGTCCCATCGAGGATCACCGTCCACGAGTCCCGCGACGGCTCCGGGTCGCCAGGCAGCGTCGGCCACGGACGGCTGTTGCCGTCATCACCCGCCAGCGGGCGGGGCAAGGCATGCTTCATACGAGTTCTCTCCTCACAGAGTGGGACTCCGGACCCCGGTGCGGTGCTTGGCGGCTTCGGCACCGGGGTCCGTCGATCGGCGTGTGCACACAGTGCACCTTGTGCATAAGGCTTGTCAAGCGTCGATCTGGGATGGATCTGTGATGCACTTGGTGTTGAAGGTGCGTAAGGCTTTCCACCTGCAACGAGAGGTGTCACCGTGACTGCTGTCACCGGTCAGCCGGCCTACCGGCAGGTTGCCGACGACCTTCGAAGCAAGATCCTCGGTGGCGTCCACCCCGTTGGACAGTCCCTGCCGTCGACCAAGCAGCTCATGGCCACCTACGGCGTGTCGAGCACCGTCGTGCGAGCAGCGATCGGGGAACTCCGGGCTGACGGAGTGGTCGCCGGACAGCCAGGCAAGGGCGTCTACGTCGTCAAGGAGCCATCGGCACCCGGCGCCGTCTCGGAATCCTCGGTGCGAACGCTCGAAAGCCTGGAACGCGCCGTTGAGGAGCTGCAGCAGCGGGTCTCACGCCTAGAGGCGGAGCGGGCCGCGAACGGCAAGGCGTCGACCGGTTGAATTCGGCGGATCGGAGCATGCAGTCAGACTGCTCGCCTGACACGTCCGGACATAGATGACACCGAGGACAGGGGACGACGGAACCGATGTCCATGGACACAGGGACATCCGGCATGGACACCAGGACATCCGGATCCGCAGCCGAGCGAACGCCCAACCTCGTACTGCAGGAGTTACGGAAGTCTCGGAAGTGGGGCCGCCCCCGTCTGGCGAAAGAGCTGCACCTGTACTGTCTCGGCCGTCAGTGGCCGTCGCCAGGGGAGGAGAATCTCAGGAAGCAGATATACCGCCTGGAAACCGGGCATGTACGATCACCCGATGAATTCTATTCTCGCCTGTATTGCCAGTTCTTCGAACGCACACCCCACGACCTTTTCGGAGAAACCAGGCAGACCTATGAGGGGTCTGGAGAACTCGGCATCACAAGCCATAAGTTCGTGCCGGTCTACATCGGTGAGGATGCGGCGACTGCACTCGCGGAAGGCATGGAGAGCGCGTCCGGCCAGTGGACCGAGTGTCACACCAAACCGTTGGAACTGCCAGACGGAACCTCCTGCACCAAATACGTCTGGCCTTTCGGTGTCGTCGTCTATCATCTGGCCGAAAGCTTGACGCCAGAATCAATTGCCGAGGTCGCCGTTTGGCGAAGCCTTTCGTATCCGGGGCACATCGATTGGGCAACGCGGCGCCTTGAGGAGCGCATCGGCGCCCAACTGGCCGTTGAGCCGTACGTCCTTAGTGCCTACTGGGTGCATGCCGTTCCGTGGGATGAGGCCAGGACTGACACCGCGCTTCGCCTGCTCTGCATTCCTCGCGCGCTCACCGAACGCGCAGAGTCCGACATTCCATCCCGCGCGCACGCGGAACTGGTCGAGCAGTCGCTGGTGCGAGAAGGGTTCGACCACCCGGAAATCACCGAGTTCGGCATGCGCGGTATCTCACTCGGCTTCGCCTCCTGGTCAGGGGTTGTCTACCACCCGACCGCGCCCACGCGCGCGCTCACCGAGCAGGAGCTGGTGTCGTGTGAACTCTCGGTGCAAGCCGCGTGGTCGTACTGCAACTACATCAGGTCGGAGGTCGAGCGAGGCAGCGACCCGCAGGTGTCGGAAAAATACGGATGGCGGTTCGTGCGGGGTCTTCGTTCTCGCCTCACAACCGAGCGGCCCCAGGAAACATCGCAACACAGGTCTATGAGGGAAGCGGTCATCGAAACCAGCGGCCTATCTCGCCATCTGGACCAAGCAGTTGAGACGCTGCGGGAAGTTCAAGGGGGACGGACATGAACCAGGCTTCACCGGTACTTGTTGTCATCGATGCCCAAAATGGGTTCCTCACCGAGCATTCTCGCCCGGTGGTCCCAACCATCGTTGATCTGGTGCAACGCTGGCAGGCCGCAGGCGGCGCAACCATCTTCACTCGATATCTGAACTTTCCGGGGAGCCAGTACGAGCGAATCATGGGGTGGACGAAACTTCAGGAATCGCCAGAGACAGACCTGGTTGACGAGCTATCGCCATACCACGAAAAGGCAACCGCCGTCGTCGACAAGACGATCTACACCCTGTTCAATGAGGCGGGGTCCGCTGTCGTGGCGGAGCACGAGTGGACCGACCTTTACATCTGCGGAATCGACACAAATAGCTGTGTCCTCAAAACGGCGGTTGATGCCTTCGAGCGTGACCTGACACCATGGATCGTGGTTGACGCATGCGCGAGCCACTCAGGGCCCGAAGCCCACGACGCCGGCCTGCTCGTCGCCCGGAAATTCATCGGTGAGAGTCAGCTGATCGCCTCTCAGGCCGTCCCCATCCACGCCTGAACGGGCCCACCGGTGTGGCAACTCTGTGGGACACGGGCAGGCCATCGGCAGGCCAGTGGACAGCCGGCAAGGTGGGGGCCACTCAGGGCTACTCGGGACCACTCAGCACCGAGCTGAGCGGCCTGATCCACCCCTTCGGTCAACCCGTCAGGGTCGTCCCTGGACGTCGTCTCGTCCGGTGGGTCGCTTCGATGATCCAGTAGGGCGCGCCCAGCGAGCAGCGCTCAAGCACACGTCCGGCACATTCACGGAACGGATCATTACGACTTGGCGTACCGGTCGAGATCGCTGCAGGTCAGGGGGCATGATCGGCGATGACGGCGGAAGACTTAGGATCTGCCGCCCTAGGGCGTGGGGGTTCAAGTCCCCCCTCCCGCACCCTGTGTGATGTCTCGGGACATCGGAGACAGCCGAACCCTCACCGCGGGGGTTCGGCTTCTGTGGTTTTGGGGGCGGGTCCGCGGGGGCGGCTGGTCGCTCTCGGTCAGCCGCACAGGCCTCCAGCAGAGGCCGGGACGCCGAGCGGCGTTCCCACGACCGCGCGTTGAAGGAAGATCCCATCCTCAGCGTGTCAGGAATGGCAATCTCGCACTGGCGTGTGGCACTCGCGGATCGTGTTCTCGACATGACGAAGCCCGGCCGCAGATGAGCGCGGCCGGGCTTCGGGAGTCGGTCAGGTGGGCCTGGGCGAGTGCGCCGCACTCATCCGGCCAGCGGGTGGTACGGCCGGACGGGTGCGAGGCCCGTCTCAGTTCACCGCGTACCCGCTGAGGCCGCCGCCAGCGATCGCATTGATGCCGCTCAGGACGGAGACCTGGACCGGGGTCGAGCGATTGGTGGTGGTGCCGTCGCCGAGTGCGCCGCCGGCGTTGGATCCCCAGGCCCGGACGGTGCCGTCACGGCGCAGCGCATACCCGGTGTAGGCGCCGGCCGCGATGGCGGCGACCCGGGTCAGGCCGGAGACCTGGACCGGGGTCGGGCTGTTCGTCGTGGTGCCGTCACCGAGCTGGCCTACGTAGTTGTATCCCCAGGCCCAGACGGTGCCGTCACTGCGCAGCGCGTACCCGCTGTTGCTGCCGGCCGCGATGGCGATGATCTGGGTCAGGCCGGCGACCGGCACCGGGGTCAGGCGGTCCGTCGTGGTGCCGTCACCAAGCGCGCCGAAGCTGTTGGAGCCCCAGGCCCAGACCGTGCCATCCTCGCGCAGCGCGTATCCCCGGTACACGCCGCCGGCGACGGCTTTCACCTGGGTCAGGTTGCTGACCTGCACCGGAGTCGGGCTATCGGTGGTGGTGCCGTCACCAAGCTGCCCGGCGTTGTTGAACCCCCAGGCCCAGGCGGTCCCATCGCTGCGCACCGCGTACCCGGTGTGCATACCGCCGGCGACGGCGATCACGTCGGTCAGGCCGGAGACCTGGACCGGGATCGAGCGGTTGACGGTGGTGCCGTCGCCGACGGAGCCGTCACTGTTCTCCCCCCAGGCCCAGGCGGTCCCGTCACTCTTCACCGCATACCCGTTGTGGGCGCCGGCCCCGACAGCGACGACGTCGACCAGGTCGTTGACCTGCACCGGGGTCAGGCGGTCGGTGGTGGTGCCGTCACCGAGCTCGTTGTGCGAGTTGTCACCCCAGGCCTGGACGGCACCCCAAGCCATCGCGTATCCGGTGCTCTCGCCAGCCGCGACGGCGGTGATTTCGTCTATGCCCAGGACCTGAACCGGTGTCAGGCGGCCCGTGGTGGTGCCGTCGCCGAGCTGGCCCTGGCCGTTCGCACCCCAGGCCAGTACCAGGCCGGGCCCGGCCGCTGTCGCGGCCGTGGGCTGGACGATCACCCCGACGACGGCCAGCACCGCCGAGCACAGTCCTGTTCGCCATTGTCGCTGAGACATGTCTGCTCCTTCTGCCTGAAGGAAGGGCCACATCCTTTGTGACCACTCTATGTAGCATGTCTAGTGCATAGAGCATTGCCTCAGCGCAGATATGTTGACTAAGCGCGCCCGTGTTGCGACATTACGTTGCCACTTGGGCGAGAAGGGACGACCAGAACCCGGGATACGGTCTCCGCCGCGAACGGTCGGGATGCGGCGTGATCACGGGAGCCCGGAGGCTCGTCCGGCCAGGTGCTGGGGTGGATGCTGGCGGAGCGGGCTGGTGGGGTGATGTGACGCGTAGGCGGCGGCACGCGAAAATCCCCGACAGGACTGCCCCGGTCCGGCCGTGCCCCTCATGACACGGCGGGAACCGGGGCGGTCTTCTGGCGGGGCCGCGGAGTGTCAGGCGGGCTCCACGATCATCCAGGCGATGGTCGACGCGTCGGACGAGGAAGCCGATGTGATCGTGAAGCTCGTTCCCGCTGTTCTCGCGGAGACGCCTATCGGCTGGGGCGTACCGACCCCGGACAGGTTCTGCGGCGTCAGGAAGATCCGGCTGTTCGCGGTGACAGCACTCGTGGAGACCGTGACCGAGCCGCTGGACAACGCGGCGGCACCGAGGCGCGCGTTGGTCCCTTCCTTGACCAGGAGCCCGTTTCCGGCATTACCTACGATCAGATCACCATCCGTCTGGAAGGTCACATTGGCGGCGAGGTTTCCGCTCCCGTCCCGCTGGAGCGTCACGTCCTCGGCCGCGCCGAAATCGATGCCGTCCTTGGCGGCCCCCAGGCGCAGACGTATGGTGTCATCCTGGCTTCGGATCCTTGTCGCGAATCCTATGATGTTCACGTAGGACCCGCCGCTGCCCGAGTCGATGGCCATCTCGCCACCGGCGCCGCCCGTACCGTTGTTGACCCACTGGTTCGAGCTGATGAACCCTTCCACCGTCGATTCAAGGCGCTCGAAGTACACTGCCTGCGACCCGGTCCCGAACAGGGAAAGACCGTCGTACAGACGCATTCCTCCCGCAGACACCACGCCGCCGGGCGCGGGTCGGCCGAGCGTGACCGTCACATTCGTCGCACTGGCCGTCGCGGCAGCCGACAGGGTGGCCTGAGTGGGGGACACGACAGCCGCGATCGTCGTGGCGGCCGGGATGCCGGTACCGCTGATGGAGATGCCCACGTCGTCGACCCGGAACCCCGCGCTTCCCGACGAGACGGTCGTCGAGGCGTTGGTCGTCGTGAAGTCGGCGAACACCCGACGGCGCCCCACAGAGAGTGCGGCAAGCGCGAGGAGCTCCTTTCTGAATTCAAATGGCGTCCCCCCCGTCGCGTCCATGTACGGCGCGTTCGTCGACTCGTCCAGGCCCAGCGAGTAGTAGCCGCCAACACCGTCGTCGCGGTCCACGATCACCGCATTGGTGTGGACGGTCGGATTGAACGCGTTACCCTGGGCATCGATCATCGCGCGCGTCGACACCCATCTGGTCCGCTGACTCATTGCCTGGTAGAACGTCCCCTGTTCACATCCCAGGCCACTCGCGTAGGTAATTAGGTTGGACACCTTGGTCAGCTGCGCCGAGTCGATGGATCCATGGTGGAACAGGACGACGATGCTGCGGTTCGCCACAGCCTCGTCGATGTAAGCCTTGATGTCCGACTCGGACGGAGCAAGGATGTCTATCCCCGGGACGTCGAACGGATCCGGCGCGTTTCGGCTGACGATGCCCCGGCTGCACCGGAAGTACTCGTGCCGACGGCTGACTATCTCCTTTACCCGATTGTTCGCCGACCCGCCCGGATAGGAGCCGGTCTTGACCGAGTAGCCGAATCTCGTTTGGATCTCGCCGATGGCGGCGCCAAGAAGAAGGTCGAGCGCCGCTGGACCATAGGTCGCGTAGTAGGCGGCAAGATCTTCGTGGTCCTTGCCATGCGTGGCGATCTCGTGGCCGGCGGCGACGATGGCTGCGACCTGAGACGTCGTGATGTAAGCGTCCCCGTACACAGGAGATGTCCCGGCCCTGTCCACCCAGTCGACCGACAGGAAGAATGTTCCCTTGATTCCGCTGGAGGCGAGCAGGGAGAAGTATCCTGCCTGGGTGTCGTAGCCATCGTCGCCAGCCCAGACCACGAATGGTCCAGGCGTGTCAGGCGTCAGGCTGACGGGAGCGACGTCGAACTGCATGTGATTCCCCCCAAAGATACGCGCCGTCCTATGCGCTTTTCGTGAACATGAACCGCACGTCGCCATCACCAATCGCGATGTCTCCCCGCCCTGATGCCCTTGGTTGACCTGGATGCCCTTGTGGTCGACAAGGGGAGAGTGGCCGGGCGGTGGCGCCGACACGACGGGGCGCGGGCGCGGTGGACGTCGCGGTAGCGGGTGTCCTGGTCCCCAGGCGGTGGCGAAGCCGAGGCCGGCGTCGAGCGGGAGTTCGGAGCGTCCGGCGACGCGGGATGTCGTACATGCGGGCGGTAGTCAGGTCGTGGACCGGGCCGGGCAGCCCTTCGGAACTCAAGATCATCTCGAGAGGTTCCCTGCGTCCGTGGACATGACGGGCGGGTCAGGGCGGGCCCGATGTTCTGACCGTGGGTGGGTGTACCCGGCACCGCACACATAATGGGGCTGTGTTTCCGCCCGTCGTCCTGGCTTTGGGACGGCGGGCCGTGGAGGCCACGGGACGATGACCTGGACAGCCAGCTCGGCAGGCCGGCCAGCGCTGGACCGTCGGGACGGCACGTCGGAGCAGCCGACGCGGTGGTCCGCGCCGGCCTCCAGCCGCGGGCGGACGCCGGTCCGTCCACTGCGGGTGTTCAGAGCGACAGGTGGGCGTTCATCGCGCGGGCCTGTTCGGCGAGTTCGGGCAGTTCCACGACGGTGATGCCGGCGGCGGTGAGCAGTTCGCAGCCCTGACAGTCGGCGACGAAGAGGCTGGGCTCACGCCAGGCGATGACGACCCGCGGGATTCCCGCCGCCAGGATGAGCTGGGTGCAGGTGCGGGGCCGGGACCTGCGCTGAGAGCAGGGTTCGAGGGTGCTGTAGATCGTCGCGGTGGCGAGCCGCGGGTCGTCAGGGGCGATCTTCGCGAGGGCGGATTCCTCGGCGTGCACCGCGTTGTCGACCTCGCGGGAGTAGCCGAAGGCGATCTCCTCGTTGTTCTCGTCGACGATGACGGCACCGACGGAGTAGGCGCCGGTGGCGGGTGGGCAGCGATGGGCCATTTCGATCGCCCGGGTCATCCACCGGTGGTCGTCGAGCTGCGGCATGGCGAGGCTCGTCCTTCCCCGCGGGGCCGGTGCCCGGCGGAACGCGCGTACCTGCGGGACAGTCTGCCATCCGGCGTCGCCCTCACGGCCGGCCCCCACCGCAGCAAATCCTCCATCCGAATTTTTCGATGGCTAGGTTCGATGTGTGCTGCTTCCTCTGCAGGGTGTCCGTGTCCTCGATCTGTCCCGGACGTTCCCCGGCGCGTGGTGCACACGGTTGCTCAGCGACCTCGGCGCCGAGGTGATCAGGGTTGAGGCGCCCGGAGTCGGCGACATGCTGCGCGGCCCGACCGGTTCCACATCGGCGCACGTGGGCCTCAACCGTGGCAAGCGGTCCGTCACGCTCGACACCCGCAGCGGTTCCGGGATCGAGGTGCTGCGCCGGCTGGTGGTCACCGCCGACGCCGTCGTCGACAGCGCCCCGCCAGCCGCCCGGGCCGCGGCCGGCTTCGGCTACCCGCAGGCGGCGGAGCTGAACCCCCGGCTGGTCTGGGTGGGCCTGTCCGCCTTCGGCCTCGACGGCCCGTACGCCGGCCGCGCCGGGCATGAGATCACTTTCCTCGGTCATTCCGGTGCCCTGACCGCGATCGCGGGGCAGCTCCCCTGGATGCCGCAGACACCCATCGCCGCGCCGCTGGCAGGCGCGGTCGCGTCGGCCGCCCTGTCCGCCGCCCTCGTCGCGGCGGCGCGCACCGGCAGCGGCAGTCTGTTCGACGTGTCGATCGACGATGTAGCGACGTGGTTGCTGGCTGCCACCCCGGGGCGCTTCTCGGGTATCGACTCCGACGCGGGCTGGGCGGCCGGCCGACGGCTGTACCGGTGTGCCGATGACCGGTGGGTGACGGTCGCCGCCGCCGAAGCACGGACATGGCACGCACTGTGCCGGGTGCTCGACGCCGACGATCTGGTCGATCGGCTGTGGGCTGACGAGGATGAGCAGGTGACGATGGCCGAACGCTTCGAGAAGGTGTTCGCCACCAGGCCCGCCGCGGACTGGGTCGCGGTGGGCTCCAAGGCGACGATCGGCCCGGTGAACGACGGCGTGCAACTGGTGGACGACCCGCACGTCTCGGCCCGCGGCACGCTCGTGGACATCGCGGGCACCTTGGTTCCGGCGGCACCGTTCCGGCTCGGCGCCGCCGGTGAACTGCAGCCAGCACCGCCGACCGGCCTGCCCACGCTGGGCGAGGACACCGACGATATCCTTCGCGCGGCCGGGGTCAGCGACGAGGAGCTAGCTCAGCTGCGGGCCACCGGAACCATCTGAGCCGGAAGCACCTGAGCCGAAAGCACCCGGCTCGTCGGCTTTCAGGGTTGGACGATCCATTCCGCCCCGCACTCGCAGGTCTGGATCCAGGTACGGCTGAGGCTGCCGGCCGGGCGGCAGGTGAGCGCCTCGGGCTGGTGGGTGCAGGGCACGGCACCGACCGAGGTGGTCGCGATGGGTGTGCTGCCAGACCTCGCGGCTGACCGACGCGCCGCGGACGGCCGCCGGCGAACACGGGCACCCACCCGATCAAGCAGAAGAGACTGAAAAATCATGACGTCACCTCCAACGTCGTACCGCCAAGAATAACCGCGGTCCTACAAGCTACGAGACTCGACAGTCGCCGGTGACGGCCGAGCTTTCCTCACAGTGGCAGCGCCCACCGACGCCGTGCCGCGACGGGACATGGTCTCGCCACCTTTCCCATACTGGCGATTTCACCTATTCCGGCACACGTCGAGCGAGTACACATCAGGTAACGGCTCTTCACGGCATCGGCAGCGCCCCACCCGACCGGCAGGGCGCTGCGCCGGTCGTCGCCTCAGCATGGATCGTCAGGCGTGGACACGCTCCGGGCCTGCCACGACACGCCTGGTGCTCGGCCCGCGGCACTCGGGCATGCCATTCACGGCTCGTGTCACTGCCCGCCGGATGGAGTGTGGCCGGATGGTGTGGTTGGCGGGATGGGCGGGGACGCCCGCGCGCGAGGCGTCCCAGGTGTTTCCATTGTGCCCGGGATTTTCCCCCGAAAACCGACTCAGTGCGAAAAGTTCGACCCTCATGCCACCAGAGCGCTGTCACCGACCCGATACCGGTATCCAGCACCGGCGTGCCGGCACTTTCAACGCCGTCCGGCTACCCGCCCTGGTTCGGTTTCAACCTGAACGTCAGTAACATCCCAATGTTTCCGTAGGATCACCAGCGGCACCGAAGTGGGCGGCCGTCACCGCCCATCAGGCTGTCGGGCGAAGCCGATACCGAGAGCCCCACCCATCCACGAAACGGAAACCCACACATGATCACCACGATGGGACGGCGTCCGCTCCCCGCCGTCAACGGCGGGATCTCCACGCCACCAGACCGATGACGGGTGGCGCCCTGAACCGCAGTGCCTCCTCCGGTGACGCCACGGCCAGCGGGACCCCGGTCGACGAAGCCCAGGTCAGCGAGACCCCGCAAGGTGGAGCCTCGCGGGAGGCCAGGACCGCCGGCGAGAGGGAATGGGCTCGGGTCCGGGGCGAGCTCAGGCGCCGGCGGTTCGAGCTCGCGCTGACGGCGGCCCAGGAGTACCCGGCGGCCTCGCGGGTGGCCGGGACGCCCTTGTTGGCTGCACCGCACTGGATCCCGCCTCGACCGCTGCACCTGGCCGACGTCGCGATCGACCTGGACCCCGGGACCACGGCGCCGACAGGATCTCGTCCTGGGCCGGTGACGGGCCGGGGGGCCAGTGGCGAGGGTGTCCGACCGCTGCGCGCCGACGGGCGACGGTACGAGGCCTACACCGCGGTGATGGCCGAGATCGACCGTCCCGCCGTGTTCGCGGATCTGCCCACCTACCGGCTGCGCGAGGCCGACCTGTCGTTACCGGGACGGCGTGGGCGGCTGGCCTTCGGCCTCGGTAGCTACTTCGACGCGATCGACGTAGGCGAGGCCTGCGCGCACGAGTTCGCCGCCCGGGAGCTGGGCGCCCGGCCCGATACCGGCGCGTCGCCCGCTGCGACCGCGGACGAGCTGCCGCTACGACGCGCGGTGGGCGAGCCGTGGGACCTTCTGCGCCGGCCGGCGAACCTGGCGATCAGCACACTCACGATCCGCCTCGACCGCTCCGCCGACCGCGCTCCCGGCAGCGTTACCAGTAGCACTGGTAGCACTGGTAGCACTGGTAGCACTGGTAGCACTGGTAGCACTGGTAGCACTGGTAGCACTGGTAGCACTGGTAGCAGCATCCTGCTGCACCGGCGGGATCCGGCGAAGGTCGGTCATGCCGGCGGGCTGCTGCAGGTCGTCCCGGCGGGGATCTTCCAGCCGTCTGGCCCGGCGGGCTGGAATGTGCGCAACGACTTCGATCTCTGGCGGTGCATCACTCGGGAGTATTCCGAGGAGCTGTTGGGCACCGCGGAGGAGTACGGCAGTGACCAGCACCCCATCGCCTACGATGCCTGGCCGTTCGCCGCCGAGCTGACGCGGGCGGCGCGAGCCGGCGACGTGCGCGTGTCGGTGCTGGGCCTGGGTGTCGATCCGTTGACCTTCGCCACCGATCTGCTGGTCGTCGCGGTGTTCGAGGCGCCGGTCTTCGACACGCTGTTCGCCGGGCTGGTCACGCTGAACTCCGAGGGCACCGTGCTCGCCGGCGTTCCGTTCACCGCGGCCGGTGTCGAGCGGCTGGTCGGGCAGGAGCGGGTACAGGCCGCGGGGGCGGCACTGATCGCGCTGGCCTGGCAGCACCGGGACGAACTGCTGGCCTGACCGCCGCGGATCGCCAGGGCCGCCGCCGATCCCGGACCTCTACGGCTTCGCGGGGCGGTCCTCGGCCCGGTGGGGGCCGCTCGACGACGAGCGGCCCGAGGCTGACGAGCGGCCCGAGGCCGCGGAGAAGCCGTCGGACGAGTCCGGCGGGATCGTGGCGGCGCTGTCGCGCTCCGCGGACGGATGGTCGCCGCCCCAGGAGAAACCAAAAGGCACCGCGGTGTGCTCGTCCTTCGCTCCAGCGCCGGATTCACGGTGACGCCGGTCCCGGGAGTCGGAGACGTTCCAGTCGTCGTCGGCGCCGTCCGCTGTGTCGCTGCCGGCGTAGTCCCAGCTCGACGACCACGCCTCCGACTGCCATTCGGTGGAGGAGGCCCACTCGCCGTCGGGGTCACGGCCACGGCCGGACCTGCCCCGGCCTGGCTGCTCCCACCCCGCACCGGTGGGGCGCAGCGAGGCGCAGGCGGACTCGATGACCTTCGGGACCACAAGCCAGGCAGAGATGTTGACCCCCAGGACGACGATGATGATCATTGCGACCAGCAACACCGATGCCGGCGACAGCGGCGCGGCATGTGCGATCAGTGCCCCGACCCCCGAAGCCGGAGCGTCGACCGCCACCGTGATGAACCGAGCCACGGTTGCCTTCCTACGCCTCAGACCGGCCTGCTGGGGTCGATCGACGCCAACCCGACAGTGCCGTAAGGGCGCAGCACCGCAGGTCAGCGGCAACACGGACCACCTCCGGCGGGCCCGCCGCCGCCATCCGAGCAGGACTGAGCACCACGGTCCGCAAACACGTGACCTCGACATATGGCGGGGGTTGCGGGCGCTTCGGACGATGCACGGGCGCATGATCAAGGATGCGACTGGGGTGTCACGGGTCGGGGACGGATTGGAACGACCCGGACACCTCAGTCGCGTCCTCAACCTACCTGGTCGATAGCTTTTAGTCACTGATCGACTACAGGTAGTTCTAGCGTACACCCAGTTTGCTCACCCTGTCCCCCTATGAAGTAACGAGACGGACACATGCGGCAGTACCCACCAATGCCCCCGGGAAAGGGTGCTGCGCAGGGAGAGAGATCCATCACTGGAGCGAGGCGGCCGGCGGCCCACTCCCCCTTGCGGGCCGAGTCAGGCCGCCACCCTCCATGGCGCCGCCCTGACCCGACACGGCACGAGCTGGACGGGTTCGTCGCTGACGGGAATGCGCACCCCGCCCCGCAACGCGGAGCATGTCCATGACGCACGGACTGTCCGGGATCGGACACCGCCCCCGTGACGACAGCCACAGGGTGGCTGACAGGTTTCCGGCTTAGTCTCATCGCTCATGAGTGGCGCGCCCATCGGAGTGTTCGACAGCGGAGTCGGTGGTCGCACCGTTGCGCCCGCGATCGGGGCGCAACTCCCAGCGCGGCCCCTGCTCCACCTCGGCGAAACCGTAAGCGCGCCGTACGGCCCGCGACCCGGCGCCGAGGTCCGCCCACCTGCACCGGCGGTGCTGGGCCAGCCTGTCGCCGCGAGCGTGAAGCTTCTCGTCATCGCAGGCAACTCCGCGGGCGCGGCATGCCTGCGCGATGCCCGGGAACGTTATGACGTACCGGTCGTCGAGGTCATTGTGCCCACGACCTGCCGTGCCGTAGCAGCAACACGGAGTGGTCGGGTGGGAGTCGTCGGAACGGTCGCCACCAACACCAGTCGGGCCTATGAGGACGCTTTTTCCGCGGCCTCCGGGACGGAACTGGTAAGTGTGGCGTGCCCGGCTTTCGGCGCCTTCGTCGTGGAGGGCATCACGTCCGGGCGAGAGCTGCTGGGACTGACCGAGGCGTATCGCGCGCCGCTGCAGGAAGCCGATGTGGACACAGTGATTCTTGGTTGCACCCACTATCCACTGCTGACCGGTGTGATCGGGCTTGTTCCGGGAGAGGGGGTCACACTCGTGCGCAGTGCGCAGGAGACGGCAGAGGCCACTGACCGGGCACTGGCCCGCCGGGTACCACCCCGCGACGGCCGCTTCCGCGATCCCGATCTACCACCACCGGCCCATCGGCTCCCGGCTCCCGGCGCCCCGGCCGCGTCCCGGACCCGTCGGCTTCGCCAGACCCGGCCGATCCGCCAGACCCAGCCGATCCGCCAGAACCGCCGGACCCGCTCGATCCGCCAGACCTGTCAGGTCCGCCAGGTGGTCGCCCGATGAAGCTCACGATCCTCGGCTGTTCGGGCACCTACCCGGGGCCCGCCTCCGCCTGTTCGTCCTACCTGATCGAGCAGGACGGCTTCCGCCTCGTTCTGGACGCCGGCAACGGCTCCGTCGGCGAGCTGCAGAACCACTGCGACATCCGCGACGTCGACGCCGTCCTGCTGAGCCATCTGCACGGGGACCACTGCCTGGACCTGGTCGCCACCTCCTACGCGCGGCGCTACCACCCCGAGGGGATGCCGCCCAAGCTCCCGGTCTACGGGCCGATCAACACCCAGGAGCGCCTGTGCGGGGCGTTCGAGCGCTGGCCGGACGACTCCCTCGCCGACATCTACGACTTCCGCACGATCGGGCCCGGCCGCCTGCACATCGGGCCCTTCGGGATCGACCTGGCCCGGGTCGCGCATCCCATCGAGGCCTACGGCGTGCGGATCAACGCCGGCGGTAGGACCCTGACCTACTCCGGTGACACCGGTGCGTGCGACCGGCTCGTGCGGCTGGCCCAGGGCAGCGATCTGTTCCTGTGCGAGGCGTCCTTCCTCGACGGCGAGGACAACCCGCCGGATCTGCACCTGACCGGCAAGGACGCCGGCGTGCACGCGACCAGGGCCGACGTCGGCCGGCTCGTGCTGACGCACCTGGTGCCCTGGGGAAACGTGGAACGCACCCATGGCGAGGCCCGGGACGCGTTCGACGGGGACCTGAGCCTGGCCAGCACCGGGGCGGTCTACGAGCTCTGAGCAGCGCCTCGCAGGCCCGGTCACGCACGCGGATAGGGTCTCCTCCCGTGATCCGAGTCGATGGCAGGAAGACCGACCAGCTCCGCGACATCACGATCGTGCGGGGCTGGCAGGAGCACGCGGAGGGATCGGCGCTGATCTCCGCTGGGCTCACCAGGGTGCTGTGCGCCGCATCCGTCACCGAGGGCGTCCCACGATGGCGCAAGGGCAGCGGCCTCGGCTGGGTGACCGCCGAGTACTCGATGCTGCCCCGGGCGACCCACACCCGAAACGACCGGGAGTCGGTGCGGGGGCGGATCGGCGGGCGCACCCATGAGATCTCCCGGCTGATCGGGCGCAGCCTGCGCGCGGCGATCGACCTGAAGGCGCTCGGCGAGAACACCATCGCCATCGACTGCGACGTCCTGCTCGCGGACGGCGGCACCCGCACAGCGGCGATCACCGGCGCGTACGTGGCACTCGCGGACGCCTGCCGGTGGCTCGGACGTCCGTCCGCGATCGTCACCAGCGTCTGCGCGGTCAGTGTCGGCATCGTCAAGGGCGTTCCGATGCTCGACCTCGCCTACGCCGAGGACTCCACGGCGGACACGGACATGAACGTCGTCTGCACCGGCGCCGGCGGCTTCGTCGAGGTCCAGGGCACCGCCGAGGGCACCCCGTTCGACCGGGCCGCCCTGGACGAGCTGCTGGACCTCGCGACCGCGGGCTGCACCCGGCTCACCGAGATCCAGAACGTGGCTCTGGCCCAGCCGGCCCCCGCCGGCCCGCCACGCCCGGAACGCGCCCTCCCCGGGGCGAAGTCGGCTGGCTCGCGGTGACCGCCACCGGCGCGGGCCCGTGGCGGGTCGTCCTGGCCAGCCGGAATGACGGGAAGCTTCGCGAGCTTGACCGGATCCTCACCGGCACGGGCCTGGCGATCGAGGTGGTGGCGCTGCCACCCGGCCCCGAGGTGGCGGAGACCGGTTCGACGTTCGCCGAGAACGCGCTGATCAAGGCACGGGACGCGGTCGCCACCACCGGACTCGCCGCGATCGCGGACGACTCGGGGCTCGCCGTGGACGAGCTCGCCGGGATGCCCGGGGTGCGCTCGGCCCGCTGGGCCGGTGTCCGCGCCGGAACCCGCGCGGACCGGGACGCCGCGAACAACGCGCTCCTGCTGGCGCAGCTCGACGATGTGGAGGCCGAGCGCCGCGGGGCGGCCTTCGTGTGCGCCGCCGCGCTGGTCACCCCCGACGGCGCCGAGCACGTCGTCCACGGCTCGCTACGCGGTCGGCTGCTGACCGCCGGACGCGGCGAGGGCGGTTTCGGCTACGACCCGCTGTTCGTCGCCGATGGCGAGACCAGGACGAACGCCGAGCTCACCGCGGACGAGAAGGACCTGATCAGCCATCGGGGCAAGGCGCTGCGCGAGCTGGCGACCGTCATCGCCGACCAGCTGGGCGGCCGACGACCGGCCTGAGGTCAGGCCGGTCGTGCCAACACCGACCGGCCTGACCCGGACGGACGGGAAGCGACCGGGAACCAGGGCGCGGGCTGGGCCCGAGGTCAGGCCCGGAGCTGTTCGGGCCTGGAGACCCGGAGCTGCTCGGGCCCGGACAGCTGTTCGGGCCCGGAGAGCTGTTCAGGCCCAGAGCTGGCCCTCCAGCGCGGCCTCCGCCTCGGCGAGGGTGCCCGCGTAGGCACCCGTCGACAGGTACTTCCACCCGCCGTCGCAGACGATGAACGCGATGTCCGCCCGCCGCCCCTCACGAACCGCCCGCTCGGCCTGCCCCAGGGCGGCGTGCAGGATCGCACCGGTCGAGATGCCCGCGAAGATGCCCTCCTGCTGCACCAGCTCCCTGGTGCGGCGCAGGGCGTCGCGCGGGCCGACCGAGTAGCGGGAGGTCAGCACGGACGCGTCGTAGAGCTCGGGGACGAACCCCTCGTCGATGTTGCGCAGGCCGTAGACCAGCTCGCCGTACCGCGGCTCGGCGGCCACGATCGAGATGTCGGGGACGTTCTCCCGCAGGTACCGACCGGTTCCCATCAGCGTGCCGGTGGTTCCGAGCCCGGCGACGAAGTGGGTGATGTTCGGCAGATCCGCCAGGATCTCCGGACCGGTCGTCTCGTAGTGAGCCTGCGCGTTCGCCGGATTGCCGTACTGGTAGAGCATGACCCAGTCCGGGTTCTCCGCGGCGAGGCGCTTCGCCACCGCCACCGCCTCGTTCGAGCCGCCGGCGGCCGGCGAGTAGACGATCTCGGCGCCCCACATCTGGAGCAGCTGGCGGCGCTCCACGGAGGTGTTCTCCGGCATCACGCAGATCAGCCGGTACCCCTTCTGGCTGCACACCATCGCCAGTGAGATACCGGTGTTCCCGGACGTCGGCTCCAGGATCGTCGCGCCCGGGGAGAGCAGGCCGCGCTTCTCCCCGTCCGCGACCATCCACAGGGCCGCTCTGTCCTTGATCGATCCGGTGGGGTTGTCCTGCTCCAGCTTCGCCCAGAGTCGGACCTCGGCGGAGGGTGACAACCGCGGAAGGCCGACCAGGGGGGTGCGGCCGACCGAGTCCACCAGGGATTCGTAACGCATGAGTGGGGACCTGCCCGCCCTGATCAGAGAAGCCGCATGCCCACGGCGGTGCCGGTGGAGCCACAGACCACGACGGAGGCACCGGCGGCACCAGCGGTGGCGGAGCCACCGGCCACGGCGGGGAGGATGGTCACATTGTCGCCGTCGCTGATCTTGGCGTCGAGGCTGCCGAGGAAGCGGACGTCCTCGTCGTTGACGTAGATGTTCACGAAGCGGTGCAGCTGGGCCTCGCCATCACCCTCGCCCTCGCTGGCGATCAGCCGGCCGCGCAGGCCCGGGTGGCGGGACTCGAGATCCAGGAAGAGCGCCGCGAGCGTGTCGCCCGTGCCCTCGACCAGCTTGGCGCCTCCTGTGTAGTTGCGCAGGATCGTCGGCACACGGACCTGGACTGCCATGGTGCTCCTTCCTCGGTTACCGCTGGCGGATCCGCCGCGCGGCGAGCCGCCCACCGTGGGCGGCGTGACACGTCTGCTGCCCGCTTCCGGACAGCTGCTTGCGGACACGTCGGAATCCGACTCGGCCGGGTGCCCATGCTCGCAGGCCCCCGGACCGGATGCCCGAGCCGTCGCGTCCTCTGGGAGAACGTCACAGCGGGGTCAGAGGATTTCCACCTGCTCCTCAGTGACTTCGCCGTCCACGATCCGGAAGGATCGGAACTCGGCCGTCTCCGGATCCCGCGTCGACGCCAGCACGTAGTGCGCATCCGGGATGCTCGCCTGTGAGATGTCCGTCCGCGACGGGTAGGCCTCGGTGGCGGTGTGCGAGTGGTAGATCACCACGGGTTCCTCGTCGCGATCGTCCATCTCCCGGAAGACCCGGAGCTTCTCCGCGTCGTCGAAACGGTAGTAGGTGGGCGAACGCTCGGCGTTGAGCATCGGGACGAACCGCTCCGGCCGGTCCGAGCCGATGGGACCGGCGATGAGCCCGCACGCCTCGTCTGGATGGTCACGGCGGGCATGGGCGACGATCGCCTCGTAGTGGGTTCGGTCGATGCGCAGCACGCGACAACCGTACGACGCGGATGGGCCGGATCGGGCGTCCATGCGAACACACACCTGACCTCAGCCCGCCTGCAGCAGGTGGCGCCGCGTGAGCTGCGCCCCACTTCCGGTCCGGTCGCCGCACCAGCGCAGGCCGGAACAGGGGCGGCGCCGGGCCGGAGACAGAGCCGGAGACAGAGCCGGAGCAAGATCAGAGCAAGGTCGGGAACAGGATCAGAGCAGGGTCCGCGTCAGCTCGTCGAGCAGCTCGGTCAGGAAGCTGTAGACGGCGGCCATCGGTAGCCGCGGATCGTCCGGGCTGAGCCGGTCGAGCTCCTCGGTCGACTCGTCGTCGGTGAGCCCGAGCCGGGTGCCGAGCACCAGCCGCAGGTCGTTGAGCACCGTCAGCCAGTCCTGGGCGGCGGCCTCGTCGAGCAGCAGGACGTCACCGGGGGCCGGCACCGCGGCCAGCACCCGGGCGGCGGCGTCGCGTTTGTGAGCCAGCGCCTCGTCCGTCCGGCGGCGGCGGAAGTCGCCGGAGGCCATCGGGTCGTCCGGGTAGGGGTCGGGCAGCAGCCGCGCCACCGCCGGGTCCTCCGGCGGCGGGGGCGCGGTGTCACGCAGGCCGACCAGCGCCTCCAGCGGATCGTCGACCGGCGGCGGCTGCAGCAGCCCGTCGACCTGCTCCAGCAGCTCGGTGAGCAGCGTCGACTCGAGCCGGGGAAGCCGCAGCTCGATCCCGGCACTCGTCCGCCGGAAACCGTTCACACGCATCCACCCCTGGGTCGTCGCTCGGATGGCCGCCAGCCGGGGAACGCGGTCACCCACGGGCCTGGCCGACGGCACCGGCCGCCGCCAGCCTACGGCCCACAGCCACCGGGCTGTCACACCGACGGCACCGGCCACACCCACCGCGCCGACCGCCACCCGGACCGCACCCGCCGCCCAGGCCGGTACCGCGAACCCACGTGACGGCAGCCCCGTAGCCACGCTCAGTCCTGCGCGATGGTGGCCCACAGGCCGTAGGTGTGCAGCCGCTCGGCGGCCGCCTCCATCTCCTCGCGGGTACCGGACGTGACCGTTGCCCGGCCCTTGTGATGGACGTCCAGCATGAGCTTCGTCGCCTTCCGCTCGCTGTAGCCGAAAAGCTTGCGGAAGACGTACGTCACGTACGACATGAGGTTGATCGGATCGTTCCAGACGATGGTGACCCAAAGACGTTCGTCCTCGGGGAGGTCCTCAACGTCCTCGACTTCGACCGGCGACACGGCGGTGACGGACACGAGGTCTATTGTTACCCCTCCCGCCCGCGGGCTCACGACCGCACGCGCACTGCCGCGCCTTCTCGTCCCGCGCACCCGAAGAACTACAAACAGTACGGAACATCGCCCGGCCGCCCGGTTCGGACGCCAGAACCGGGCGGCACGGCGGTCAGAGCGGGCGGAACGGCGGTCAGACCGAGCGGCGCAGCAGTGGTGGGTGCAGGGCCGTCGCCGAACCGAGCCGGTACAGCTCGGCCGGGCGTCCGCCGCCCCGCGGGGAGGACCGTTGCCCGACCGCCACGACGAAGCCCGGGGTGGAGAGCACCTTGCGCCGGAAGTTGGGTGGATCGAGCACTACGCCCCAGGCGGCCTCGTACACCCGGCGCAGGTCGGCCAGGGTGAACGGCTCCTCGCAGAACGCCGCCGCCAGCGGCGTGTACTCCAGCTTCCCGCGGGCCCGTTCCACCCCGTCCGCCACGATCTGCGGATGGTCGAAGGCCAGGGTCGGCCCGTCCGCGGAGCCGAGGTCCTCGACCGGCCACCACCGGGCGTGCTGCCCGTCCCGCCCGGTGGTGGGCTGAGGGAGGTTCGGCAGCAGCGCGAGGTAGGCCACGCTGACCACCCTGGTGCGCGGGTCCCGATGGGGGCAGCCGTAGGTGCGCAGCTGTTCGAGGTGGCCGGTGGTCGTCACCCCGGTCTCCTCGGCGAGCTGGCGCCGCGCCGAGGAGTCGAGATCCTCGTCGGCCGCCACGAACCCGCCCGGCAGCGCCCAGGATCCGCAGAAGGGCTCGGTGGCCCGCTGGCTGACGAGGACGCACAGCCGCCCCGACCGCAGGGTCAGCAGCACGACGTCGACGCTCACGGCGACAGCCGGAATCGCGGCGGCAGCCGGAATCGCGGCGTTCGACGGCGGGTTTGTGGCCACCGGGCAAGTCTGGCCGCAGCGGTGGCGTGCCACCCCGGCGGCCCTCCGGCCGCGTCCTGGGCCCAGGCTGCCAACGCGACTGGCTTTGCTACCGGGCAAG
Organism: Parafrankia irregularis; assembly: GCF_001536285.1. NCBI lineage: Bacteria > Bacillati > Actinomycetota > Actinomycetes > Frankiales > Frankiaceae > Parafrankia > Parafrankia irregularis. Next base: position 63,810 of record NZ_FAOZ01000015.1, read on the forward strand.
ATCCGAGGATCATGGTCGCCGCAACGACCAAAATCCTCGGATCTTCGAGCCGCGGCTTCGAGCTGCCACCGCAGCTGGCGTTGCTGCCACGCAAGATCTGAGGCTCATGGTTGCGAGAGCGACCAGAATCCTCAGCGCTTGCTGCCCGTGAGGTACGAAGATCCTCGACTCTTGCTGTCCGTCAGGAAACGGGTCGGGTTCCATCGCCCGCGACGACAACCGGCAGGCATGGCTGCCCGTAGCGGACATCCCGGGCCGCGGCCGGCAGTGACGCCAGCGCCGCCCGGTGATGGTCCCGGGCGCGGGTGACACCGGCCGCGCCGACCAGGGTCTCGGCCACCACCGCGCCGGCCCGCATCAGCGGCACGAGCAGCGGCCGGTCCGCGGGGGCTGCTCGTGCCGCGGGATCGGCGGCATCCGCGGGATCGGCGGCATTCGCGGGAGCCGCGGGAGCCGCGCCGCGGGCCCGGGCCGCTCCCGGCCACTCGCCGCCCGGGATGATGACGTCGGCGACCGCCGATCCGTCCGGGCCGAAACGGCGCACGATCTCCTTGCGCCCACCGCGGGTGCCTTTGCCGATCGAGGTCTTGGCCACCGGGCGGCCATCGGCCTCGACCAGCTTGTAGACGAAGCCGGCGGTGGGCGCGCCCGAGCCGGTCACCAGGCTGGTGCCCACCCCGTAGCTGTCGACCGGCGCCGCGGCGAGGCGGGCGATCGCGTGCTCGTCCAGATCGCCGGTGACGACGATGCGGGTCGTTACCGCACCGAGCGCGTCGAGCTGGGCCCGGGCGGCGCGGGCGCCGGCGGCCAGGTCACCGCTGTCGATCCGGATCGCGCCGAGGCCGGTGCCCGCGGCCGCCACCGCGTTCGCGATGCCGGTGGTGATGTCGTAGGTGTCCACCAGCAGCGTGGTGCCGGCGCCGAGCGCGGCCACCTGGGCGGCGAAGGCGGCCGTCTCGTCGTCGTGGACGAGGGTGAAGGCATGTGCGCTGGTCCCGGCGCTGGGCACGCCGTAGCCGCGCGCCGCCTCCAGGTTGGACGTCCCGGCGAACCCGACGATGTAGGCCGCGCGGGCCGCTGCCACCGCGGCCTGCTCGTGGGTGCGCCGGCCACCCATCTCCAGGCAGGGCCGGTCTCCCGCGGCGGCGACCATGCGGGCACCGGCCGCCGCGACGGCACTGTCGTGGTTGAGCACGGACAGCACGAGCGTCTCCAGCAGAACGCACTCGGCGAACGTGCCCTCCACCACCAGGACAGGGGTTCCCGGCAGGAAGGGCTCCCCCTCCGCGAATCCGTGGATGTCGCCGCCGAACCGGTAGCCGGCCAGCCAGTCGACGGTCCGGTCGTCGACGACGCCGGTGGACCGCAGGTGCTCTGTCTCCCGCGGACCGAACCGGAACTGTTCGATGGCGGCGAGCAGGCGGCCCGTCCCGGCGAGGACGCCGAAGCGGCGGCCGGCCGGCAGGGAGCGGGTGAAGACCTCGAAGACCGCCCGGCGGCCGGCCATGCCCGAGCGCAGGGCCGCCTGCAGCATGGTCAGCTCGTAGTGGTCGGTCAGCAACGCCGTGGACGTCGGAACCGCAGACGTCGGGACCGCGGGCGTCGGAACCGCAGACGTCGGGACCGCGGACGCCGGGCCTGTCGGCGCCGGGACGGTGGACTGCGGAGCCGAGGACGTCAGGGCCGTGGGGGTTGGGACCGTGGACATCCGGACCAGGGTAGGGACGAGAGCCGCCTGGCGCATCACATCTCGACCGGGCCGCGAGCCGCCGCGCCGGGCGCCGGCCAGGCCGCCGACCGCGGCGCCGGAGGCGGCACCTGGAGTGCGCGCCCTGGCATACCCAGCAACACGGCCGGGTATGCCTGAGAGCGGCTCGAAACACTCATCAGGCTATGTGATTCACGACACAGGCCTCGTTAACGGAGCGTAACCAGGATCGCCCCATCAAGGCGCCCTGAAGCGCAACCAGGGCCTGGGATCGGCCTGTTACGCGCGATCTGGCCGGTACCCACTTAGTTACTGTCCCAAGAACCCCCGGTCCGTGAGATCGTCGTGCGCGTGGACCGAAGCTATGCCGGGGTTTTCCTCGTGGTCGTCGGCGGCGCGCTGCTCGCCCTGCTGGTCGCCGGGCGTCGCGCGGGAGGGAGCCTCGTCCGTGAGGTCTGGGGGCGAATGGGCCTGCTGCGCTGGGTGTTTGTACTGATCATCGTGGTGGTGTTCCTTGATCTGGCGGACGGGGCCGCTAATCGGTGATCACCAGTCGAGGGGCCGAAAGACTCCAGAAGTGCGCCCAATGGCCAAGACGTGGCACCCCGGGGTTTCCACCACGATCACCCGGTCCCGCGCCGGAACGTCGCACTGCGAGTTCACCCCGTCCCCACCCCAATAACAGCAGGTATCGGCGGCGTCGCAGTGCGCTATAAATGATGGATAATGCGCACAGTTCGATTTATGTGTTCACGCCCCTACATGCCTGACTCGTTATGCTCACTTCGCGTTACTCCGACGCCGGACGAGAGGACAGCGGGTGACTGGACAAACCTGGCTGTGGACCCCACCGCGGCCGACTCCAACAAGTGTTGGAATCGGGTCGCTGCTACGGGCGTACCGGCAGGCCCATGGCCTGACCCAGCAGCAACTCGCCGACCTTCTCGGCTTCGACCAGTCCTATGTGTCGAAGGTCGAGAGCGGTCGGCGGGCGATCCACGACATCTCCACGCTGCGCCACATCGCCCGCAACCTCGGACTGTCACCCGAGGACGTCGGACTCGCCCCCGGCGGTCTGGCCGACCGGCGTCGTGAGCCACCGCGCGGCTCGACAGTAGAGAAGGTGGCCGGCAGCCAGCGCGCCTGGCGCCTCACCCGCGACCACCTGAACCACCACCGGATCAGCCTGGCGCGCGCCGCCGCGCGGCTGTACCCGGAGACCTACCGCCTCGGCAACGGCCTGCTCGCCCGCCCCGGCTGGGTGTGGGACACGCCGGTCGACATCAACGACATCGGCCTGCGCTGGGAGGAGGCGGCCGGTGAGCCGGCGCTCACCGGAGCCGAGCCCGAGGCCGACGCGACCCGCCCGCTGGTCGGCGACGGTGGCGCGCAGTCCCGCTACCAGCGTTACACCCGGGCGATGCGCGACCTCGACCGGCCGACCCTCTTCGAGAACCGGCTGAGCTTCCGCCTGCTGGACGTCGCGGAGACCGCCGGCGCCGCCCCGACCCTCACGTTCGGACACACCACATACTTCGACGCGGTCGACGTCTGCGAGACCGTGGCGCACGAGACCGCCGCGGCCATGATGGGCGGCGAGCTCGCCTGGCCCGCGCTGCCGTTCCGCCGCCGCATCGGCGACCCGTTCGACCTGGCCGGCCGCGTCGCGCTGCCGTCCATCAACACCCTGACCATCCGCCTCGACCGGGGCAGCGCCAGCTTCGTGCTGCACCGCCGCAGCGCCGGCTCGGTGGCGACCGCGGGCGGGGTCTACCACGTGCTGCCCGCCGGGGTGTTCCAGCCGTCCGGCATCACCCCGTTCCACCACGACGCCGACTTCGACCTGTGGCGCAACGTCATGCGCGAGCTCAGCGAGGAACTGCTCGGCAACGCCGAGCACGACGGCAGCTCGTCCCGGCCGATCGACTACGACACCGACGAGCCGTTCCGCTCCTTCGAGCAGGCACGCCGGGCCGGTGGCCTGCGGGTCTTCTGCTTCGGGATCGGCCTGGACGCCCTGACGCTGTTCGGTGAGATCCTCACCGTGCTCGTCGTGGAGGCCGACACGTTCGACTCGCTGTTCGCGGACATGGTCCGCACCAACGCCGAGGGATCGGTCGTGTCGACCGGACCGGGCCGCCAGGCGCATGAGGGAATCCCCTTCACCCAGGCCTCGCTGCGCCGGCTGGTGGACACCGAGCCGCTCGCTCCGTCCGCCGCGGCCTGCCTGGAGCTCGCCTGGCGGCACCGGGAGACCCTGCTGCCGGGCCTGCGCTCGCGGTCAGCGGTCTGATCAGGCCGCTGTGCGCATCCTCGTCACCGGCGCCTCGGGGTTCGTCGGCGGTGTGACCGCCGACCTGCTCTGCGCCGCCGGCCACCAGGTCACCGCCCTCGTTCGGGACGCGACAGCGCGGTCGCGGCTGTCGCGGATGGTCGAGGTGGTCCAGGCGGACCTCCTCGAACCGCGTCAGCTCGCCGCGGCCGGCGTCAGCCGCGGGTTCGACGGGGTGTGCCACCTGGCCGCGTTGACCCGGGTGCGGGAATCCCGCGAGACGCCGCTGCGGTACTTCGCCGCGAACGTCACCGGAACAATCAACCTGCTCGCGGCCCTCGATGCGGGCACTCGGGCGACCGGCGTGGCCCCCCGGTTCGTGTTCGGCTCCAGCTGCGCCGTCTACGGGGACGGTGGAACCTCACCGATCCCGGAGACCCGCGCCGCCGCGCCGACCAGTCCCTACGGAGCTTCAAAACTGGCGGCCGAGCAGGCCGTGGCCTATCAGGCCGCGACCGGGCGGCTCGGCGCGATCGTGCTGCGCTCGTTCAACGTGGCCGGTGCGGTCGGTTCCCACTCCGACCGCGACAGCAGCCGGATCATCCCGGCCGCGCTCGGGGTGGCCTCCGGGCGGCGGGACGCCTTCCGGGTGAACGGCGACGGCGCGTCGATCCGTGAGTACGTGCACGTGGTCGACATGGCCCGGGCCTATCTGACGGCGCTGCGCGCGGTCGTGCCCGGCCAGTGCACGGTGTACAACGTCGGCTCCGGCGTCGGGGTGAGCGTGTCCGACGTACTGGCGACGGTGGAGAGCGTGACGGGGCGGGACGTCCCGCGGGTGACCCTGCCCGCGGTGCCCGAACCACGGGCGCTCATCGCCGACAGCACGCGGATCCGCGCCGACCTCGGGTGGAACTCACCCTCCTCGACCATCGAGCGGATCGTCGCGGACGCCTGGCGCTCCACCGCCGTGCTCGAATCGGTCCCGGTCGGCCGGGCGGACGTCCCGATCGGCACCTGAGCACCTCAGCAGCTGAGCACCTGACCGTCCGACCCGTCCGATTGCCCGGCGCGGGTTTCGTCGGTATGCCCGATCGGCCCGGGCCGGCGTGAAACGATGAGCCGACCAAAGCCGAGCCGACGAAGTCGAGCCGACCGAAGGAGAGGGCAGCGGTGGGTCGTCCCTTCCATGTCTATGACTACGAGGGCGAGCATCTGGGGGCGTTCCCGAGCTGGGAGCGCGCCCACGAGTGGGCCCACCTGCAGGCCGTCCTGAACGGCGTGCCGACCCCGCTGGAGGTGGAGGACCGGTCCACCTCCAGCCGGCGCAGGGTGTGGGCGGACCGCTGCGAGCCGGTGGGGGCCGGCGCATCGAACCCGGGCGCCCCGGCCAGCACCGGCACCCATGCCCAGGTCCGGTCCGAGGCTCACGTCGACGCCGACACGGACCTGCTCGCCGCGGGGCGCTGTGCCGCGGTGCGGGCTCCGGTCTTCGCGCCGCCCCACCCCCGGCAGTCGACCGAGTACGCGGACGGTTTCGTCGCGGACGGTGTCCTCACGGAGGGCGGGCACACCGCTCTCACCGACGCCGCCCGCATCGAGTTGTGACGGTCTCGGGCCACCAGACGATCTCGGGCCACCACTTTCCGGCCACCCTCACCATGGGTGGCACACGGACTGCCCTCCGCCAGGAGAATTTTTTCCAACGCAACGTGACAGATTGCCGACCAAAGCGTGGCCCGGCAGGGCATGACAAGACGTTATAAAGCAGGTCATATCCTTCCAGGGAGGCATCCATCATGGCTGCCTCGTGCCCGGTCCTGCCTGGCCGGGAACTGCCCTCGCGCAACCTGACACTCCACCTGGTGAGCTGAGCACACTAATCTGGCGGCTGTCGTCGGGGATTCACCGCACTGCGAGGCACCTTCGACGTGCCTCGCAGTGAATCGTGGGCGACGGGCACAGCCGAGACGCTCCTTGGGGGAGACGAAAGTGGACGAGCAGACCGCTGCCGCCGGCGGAGCGCGACCGACGTCGCGCCTCGTCGTCGATGTCGTGCGAGCGCTGCGGGGATGGGTGGTCGCCGCAGCCGGCGGCGTTCTTCTCCTCGGCTGCTACCTGGGCGTCTCCAAGGAGACGGACGTCGCGTACCAGCTCCCGTATGTGGTGTCGGGCGGCTTCGGCGGCCTGGCGCTGGTCCTCGTGGGCAGCGCCCTGCTGGTCGCCGACCGGGTGGACGCCAACCAGGCCACGCAGAACCGGCTCGCCGGCCAGGTCGACGACCTGCACACCCTGATCATCGCCGCCGCGGCCAGCGGAGCGGCCGACACCGAGGCCGCCGACCTGCCCGCGCCCGCCGCCCAGGGGCACGACGTCCCGGGCCACGGCGCACCGGGCCAGCCGTTCGTGGCCCAGACGAGCTCCGCCTCCGCGGCCGTCTCCGGCCAGCGGTTCTGAGCCGGCCCCGGACGACACCATGGGCACCGTCGACCCGGGCGCGGGGCCGCTGACCGGCCCGTCCCCGGCACCTCCCGCGGAGTGAGCGGATGACCAGTATCGATCTCGCGCTCACCGCCATCTCGCTCGGGGCGATCGCGGCCCTGTCCGGTATCGGCGTGCTGGTCACCTACCGGACCAACGGCGTTCTCAACTTCGCCCAGGGCGGTATCGCCACCCTGGTCGCCTATGTGTTCCGCGAGATGGTCGTCGAGTGGGGCCTGCCGATCTGGCTGGCCGCGGTCCTCGCGCTCGCGGTCCTCTCCCCCGGCATCGGCCTGCTGCTGGAACGGCTCGTCTTCCGCCCGCTGGCCCGCCGCCGTGCCTCGGCCGCGGAGTCGCTGGTCGCCAGCCTCGGCGTCCTCGTGCTCACCCTCGGCATGACCGCCGGCATCTGGGGTCTCGGCTCCCGCGGCGACGCACCGAGCATCTTCCCGGCGGACACCGTCAAGATCGGTGACACCCGGGTCGGCGTGGACGCCCTCGCCGAGCTGGCGATGGTCGTCGTGTTCTGCATCGTCCTCGGCGTCCTCGGCGCGAAGACGAAGTTCGGCCGCCAGGTGCGGGCCGTCGTCGACGACCGGCAGCTCGCCGAGCTCTCCGGGGTGCCCGCGGACAAGGTGGCGGCGGCCGGCTGGGCACTGGGCACCACGATGGCCGGCCTCACCGGCATCCTGCTGGCGCCGCAGTTCCGGCTCACCCCCTACGGTCTGACCCTGCTGGTCCTGGAGACGTTCGCGGTCGTGGTGGCCGCCCGGCTGGCGAGCCTGCCGGTGGCGGTGCTCACCGCGCTCGGGATCGCCGTCGCGCAGAGCGAGCTCAAGCAGGTCACCCTGGACGGCGACGCGGGAACGGTCCTCACCGTCCTGCAGTCGAACCTGTTCATCGTCATGCTGCTGGTCCTGCTCCTCGTCGTGCCCAGGCTGCGCGAGCTCGGCAACGGAGACTCGGGCTCCACCGGGAGCTTCTCCAGCCGGGGCGCGCCGCCGTCGGGCCCGGTGAGCCGGGATGAGGCCCGCCGCGACGTCCTCGGCAAGCTCGGCGGCGCCGCGCTGCTGATGGCGCCGATGACCTTCGCCCCGGCCGACCTGCGCTCGGCGTTCATGGTCCCGGCGCTGGCACTGATCTTCCTGTCGCTGGTGATCCTCACCGGGTACAGCGGCCAGCTCTCCCTCGGTGTCGCCGGCTACGCGGGGCTGGGCTCCCTGTTCACCCTGAAGCTCGCCAACGGTGACCTGTTCGGCCTGCCGGCCGTCCCCGGCATCTGGGCCATGTTCATCGGCGCGATCATGGTCGCGCCGATCGGACTGATCACCGGCTGGCCGGCCATCCGCCGACGCGGCCTGGTCCTGGCGCTGACGACCTTCGCCGTCGGCGCGGTCGTGAGCCGCTTCGTCTTCGAGCAGCCGGACTTCGCCTCCGGCCTGTACGTGGACCCGCTGGAGCTCTTCGGCGCCGAGCTGGGCGACAAGGCCTTCTACCTCTTCGAGCTGTTCTGCCTCGGCCTCGGCCTGTTGGTCGTCCGCAGCCTGCACCATGGCCGGATCGGCCGGGCGCTGCTGGCGGTGCGTGACCACTCCGAAGGTGCCGCGGCGGTCGGCGTCGACGTCCGCAGCCTCAAGCTGCTCGCGTTCACCATCTCCTCGGCGGTGGCCGGCCTCGGCGGCGCGCTGCTCACCTTCAGCGCGTCGTCGTTCTCCACCGACGACTTCGCCCCGATGCAGAGCCTGCTGTGGTTCACGGCGGTGGTCGTCTTCGGTGCGGACAGCGCCGCCGGCGCCATCATCGCGGCCGGCTTCATCGTCGCCATCGACGTGCTCGCCCCGGCCGGCTCGTCGATCCTCGCGGTCGGCATCCTCGCGCTCTCGCTCGGCTGGCTGCCGGGCGGCCTCGCCTCCGCGGTCCGAGGCGGCATCGCGTGGGTCGCCCGGGTGCTGGCGGACGAGTTCGTGCCCTCGGCGCACACCACCCACGCCGCGGCCAACCGGCTGACCCGGGCCGGCGGGGCCGTGCCGGGCATGGCCGGCACGGCCGGCGCCACCCGGCACGGGGCCGCCGGATCCAGCGGGTCCGGCGGGTCCGGCGGGTCCGGCGACGGCATTCGGATCGTGCTGCCCGCCGGTGCGCCCAGGCCCACCCCGCTCGGCGAGACGCTGCTCATCGCGGTCGCGAACCACACGGCCCGCAGCGGGCTGACCCTCGACATGCTCCCCAGCGCGCGGGCGGGCGAGGCGGACTCCGCCGAACGCCAGGGCCTCTCCGGGCCGCGGCCACACCTGCCCGCAGTTCCGGTTGAGAGGGGTGCCTGATGAGCCGCAACAACCTGTCGGCGCGTGGCCTCGTCCGCCGCTACGGCGGCCTCACCGCCGTCGAGGACGTCAACATGGACGTCCCCAGCGGCCAGATCACCGGCCTCATCGGACCGAACGGCGCCGGCAAGTCCACCCTGTTCAGCCTGCTCACCGGGGTGGAGCAGCCCGACGAGGGCAAGGTCCTCCTCGGCCAGCGCAACATCACCAGGATGAGCCCGGACGCCCGGTCCCGGCGCGGGCTGGTGCAGACCTTCCAGGTGCCGTCGCTGTTCCCCAGCCTCACCGTGGCGGACAACCTGCTCGTCGCCGCCGAGAACCGGCGCCGCGACTACGCCGGGGACCTGCTCGGGTTCAGGGCACGCGGGCGCACCGGTGCGCTGCAGATCGTCGACGACGTCCTGGCCTCCCTGCAGCTGGAGGACATCCGGGAGAGCATCGCCGGCACCCTGCCGACCGGTGCGCTGCGGCTCGTCGAGTTCGCCCGCGCCCTGTGCGCACGCCCCGACGTGCTGCTCCTCGACGAGCCGGCCAGCGGGCTGGACGCGGCCGAGACCGAACGGTTCTCGGCGCTGGTCCGCCGGATCGCCGACGACGGAGTGGCGATCCTGCTCGTCGACCACGACGTCGACCTCGTCTTCAAGGTCGTCGACCGGGTGTATGCCATGGTCGGCGGCCGGGTCGTGGCGGAAGGCGCACCCGCGGCCGTGCGCGCGGACCCGACCGTGCAGTCGGTGTACCTGGCGCAGGGTCCGCTGACCTCGAAGAACACGGGTGCCTCGCCGGCGGGCGGGCCGTCAGGGGGCGGACCGCCCGCGGACAGCCCGCCGACCGGCGGTCCGCCCGCCGTGGCCGTGTCGTCTGGAGAGCTTCGTTGACCGCCAACCCCGCCGCGATCGGCGACACCCACCTCGCCGACGGCCCGAACGGCACGCCCACGGCCGAAGCGGGCCTGCCCGCCGTCGAACTGCGGCTGGAGAACGCCCGGGCCGGCTACCGCACCATCGAGGTCCTGCACGGCATCGACATGGCCATCCCCTCGGGGGCGGTGACCGCGCTGCTCGGCGCGAACGGTGCCGGCAAGAGCACGACGCTGCGCACCATCGCCGGGCTCATCCCCCTGCGCGGCGGCTCGCTGACCTGGCGCGGTGAGCAGATCACGAAGATGACCACGACGAACCGGGCGAAGCGTGGGCTGATGCTCGTCCCGGACGAGCGGGCCGTGTTCGCGACCCTGTCCGTCCGCGACAACCTGCAGATCATCGCCGAGGCCAGCGGTCACCCGGACATCACCCCCGCGCTGGAGGCGTTCCCCCGTCTACAGGAGCGCCTGAGCCAGCGGGCCGGCTCCATGTCCGGCGGTGAGCGGCGCATGCTGGCCCTCGCCCGCGCGCTGCTCGCCCGCCCGTCGGTGCTCATGGTGGACGAGCTGTCGCTGGGCCTGTCCCCGAAGGTCGCAAGCGAGCTGTTCGCCTGGCTCGGGACGGTCGCCGACGCGGGTACGACCGTGATCCTCGCCGACCAGTACACCGAGGAGGCGCTCGCCCTGGCCGACATGGTGTACGTCCTGCATCGCGGCGAGATCACCTTCGCCGGTACACCGGCGGAGCTCGGCGCCAGCGAGCTGCTGGCCGCCAGCGCACCCTAGGGCCAAAGGGCCAGCAGCCGCTCAGCCGCCAACAGCCGCTCAGCCTGAGCCCCTCAGCCGCCCCCTCGAAAGGGCTGGCCTGAGACCTCAGGCTGAGGCATGGCCTCTGACAAGGCAAGATCTGGCCTCTGACAAGATCTGAGGATTCTGGTCGCGCTCGCGGCAAAAATGCTCGGATCTTGCCCGGCAGCAATCCCAGTCGCGGCCTGCGACACCCTTCGCCTCTTCGGATGCCCCTTCGCCTCTTCGGATTCCGGAGCGGGCGGGCCATACCTGGAGTGGGACGGAACCACGCCGGAGTGTGTCGGGCCCGGATCGGGCGCCGACACACTCCGGCGTCAGGCTCAGGCTGCCGGGTAGGGCAGGTTCTTGACCGTGTAGCAGTTGGTGTTCATGTCGCCGCTTTGCGTCAGCCATCCGCCCTTGCCACCGTTGGCGGTGTCCTGCCAACGGGCCACATTGAGGCAGTTCTTCGACTCGGCCGGCGGCTGCTGGTCCTTGACGAAGTCACGGGCGGTGAGCAGGCCGTTGCCGGTGTACGGCTCGCTGCGGTTCATGTACGTCTCGACGCACTCACGGGTCAGGTTCGCCCCGCACGACGCCATCGCGTCGGTCAGCCACTGCGCGGAGGCATAGCCCTCGAGCATCCACTGGTTCATCTTCGCGACGCTTTCCGGCTCGTACGTCGCGACTGCGTCCTGGAACGCCTTGACCGCCGGGATCGAGGTGTCCGAGAAGGTCGCCGACTGGGTCGTCGCGTAGACGAGGTTGCGGCACTGCGGCGAGTTGGCGTAGAGCGTGCCGACCGAGCTCGACATGCCCTGCGCGGTGGTCACCTTCGCCTTCAACGGGACGCCCTGGCGCTCCATCGACTCGCAGAGCTTGGCGTTACCGGTGTCCTCCATCGCGTCGAACACGATCTGGACGCCCTGCTGCTTCATGTGCTGCGCGACCGAGTCCCAGTTGGGCGCGGCGAGGTTGATCGGCTCCTCGACCACCTTGTAGCCCTCGGCCCGCAGGCCGTTGGCGATCTTCGTCGCGTACCGCTCGGACTGGGCGATGCTGTAGTAGACCACCGCCGCCGTGGTCGCGCCGAGCTTCTCCTTGTACCAGCGGTACTCCTCGGTGCCGCCGTAAAGGTTGCCGTCGAAGCCCGGCCGGCGGCCGTCCCGCGGGTAGTCACTGCCGTAGATCGAGTACAGGTGCGGGTACTGGTCGTACTGGACGCCCACCGGCTGGCCGCCGATGTCCGGCACGCCCTCGGAGTTGATGTACTGGCCGCCGGCGTAGTCGAAGGCCGTCACACCGGCGAGGGCGAACACCTTCTCGTCGTCGACCAGCTTGTGCGCGCAGGCGACGTTGTCGTCGCCGGTGCTCTTGTCGTCGCACGACACCAGGGTCACCTTGCGCCCGTTGACGCCACCCCTGGCGTTGAGCGCCTCGAAATAGGCGCGTGCGCCGTAGAGGGACGCCGAGAACGTCTCCGGCCCCAGGCCACCGCTCATGCCGGTGATGTTGCCGATCTTGATCTCGGTGGGCGTCACACCGGTGTCGGACGCGGTGTTGGCCGAAGCAGCACCGGTCTGCGTACCTTCGCCGGACGGAGCCGAGTCACCCGCACGGCTGCCGCAGGCGACGAGCGCCAGGGAGGACAGCACGACCCCGGCGACGAGCGCTCTCGCTCGCATGAATTGCACTCCTCTGATAGGTCGGCGGCGCTCACACGCCACCAGCTCTGCGCGGGCCTCGCCGGTCAGGCTACCGACAGCGACCACGCCGTCGGCAACAGGACCGCTACCTGCCGTCAGGCTCGTCCAGCGCCCCGCACGAACAACCGACGCCACCACGTACGACGAACCGGCGGAGCAGCCGGGCCACCGGCATCCTCCGCACTCACGCCAGCGGTGAGGTCCTCATCACTGATCGGGGGCTCCGCGACCACGACCGCGGGTTCCGCCACCGGTTCCCGATCGTCACCCGCACTCGCGCCCAGGGCCAGCTCACCGTCAACGGCGCCGTCGTTCCCCGCGCCACCGTCGGCGTCAACGGCCCGGCCCGATGACAGTGCGTCACCGACGGGTTCGGCCGACGCGGGCGGCGGAACCGACACGGGGGCGGCCTCCGGGACGGGGGCGCCGCGGCCCGCGGCCGTGGTGGTGGCCGTGATCGCCGCGACCGTCTCGTCGATCGCCGCGATCACCTGCCCGAGTGCCAGAACCGCGTCCACACCCTGCGGTGTCTCCCCGTCGGTGGCCCCATCCCGTGCGAGCGCCGCCTGGGAGACCGCCTCGATGGAGGGGGCCACGGCGGCCTCGACTGCGGCGACGAGCGCGTTCGAGGCCGCCGCGGCCTCGCTGACCGGCACCTCGTCAACCGGCACCTGATCGACCGGGACCGAGTCCTCGACGGGTGCGACGCTCTCGTCGACCGGGACCACGTCCTCGACAGACACGGTCTCCTCGACCAACACCACGTCCTCGACCAACACCACGCTCTCGACCGGCGCGACGTCCTCGGACACCACCTCGTCGACCAACACCACGTCCTCGACAGACACGGTCTCCTCGACCAACACCACGCTCTCGACCGGCTCGAGCACCTCGACCGGCTCGAGCACCTCGACGGGCTCAGCTGCCGCCTCGTCGGCGAGGGACTCCTCGGACACACGCGCGCTCGGGACGGTGACCTGGGGCGAGGCCGGCTCCGCGCCAGTCGCCGGCTCGGGTTGAGCCAAGGGCAGGTCACTGGCCTGCGCTGCTACCGGTAGCGCCTCGACGGGCTCCACCGACACCGCTGTCTGCGCCGCGCCCACCGACACGGGCGCGCTCACGGCCACCACGTCCAGCTCGGCCACCGCGACGTCCGGCTCTGCCACCACGTCCGGCTGGGCCACCGCCACCACGTCCGGCTCGGCCACCGCGTCCGGCTCGGCCGATGCGACATCCGGCTCGGCCACCGCGACGTCCGGCTCCGCGGTCGGCGTCACCAGCAGCCGGTTGAGGATCAGGCCGCCGGGACCGGGGCCCCGGTCCAACTTGCCCTGCGCCGCGAGACGCCGGCATGCCTGGTTCACCGTTGCACGATTCGCGCTGATCGCCGCGGCCAGCGAGCCGTCATCCAGTCCGTCGGGAATCAGCGCGAGCTGCTCGAGAATCCGGTCAGCAACAGTAGCCACATTTGGGGACGCTATACGTTATCCCCGCTCCTTCCCGCATCGGGGGTACGTAAGACCAGCGGTACTGCGTGGGTGGACCGGTTAGCCCGGTCGGTCCCGGGAACGCCCAAGGTCGAGACCGGCCAGCGCACCACGGGTCCGAAGCACCAGCGGTCTGGCCGTCCGCAAGCGTTCACGCCGCATCAGCTCGGCCGTTCGCACCGGAACAGGAGGCAGCGATGACATGGCCCGCCTCGGACATCCAGCCGGACCTCGACGTCCTTGACCTGGACAGCAACTCACCGCTGGAACGCGCCGAGATCACCGACAGCGACGACCTCGGGTCGACCGACGCGGGTCTCGACCCACTCGACGACAGCTGGGATCCGCCGGACACGCCGAGCGGACTGGTTCGCAATCCGATCACGCCGCGGGAAGAGCGTTCGTCGTCCTTTGATCGTCAGCTTGCCGCCGAGGTCCCTGACCCTGATCCATACGCCGAGTCGGAAAGTGGCGATGCCGGCGCGGACGACAGCGATTTCTTCGCCGAAGGTTCGTCGAACATCGCGGCGTTCGACGACACGAACTCGGACCAGGTTGTCGAGAGCAGTGACGGTGCCCACCGCCGCCACCGACCAGCCGATGACGAGGCGTGGCGGCGTACCGCCGAAGAGGAAGCACTTCACCTCGACCCGCGTTCCTGACTGTTCCTGAGTGTTCCCGGCCCAGCCCCGCGTTCCCGTTCCAGGCCCGGCCCGTTCATAACCGCCCGCCCAACGGGAATCCATCCGAAGCCGACCCGCACGGCGCGGCCGAAGGGCCGGCCGAACCCGTCCACGACCGGGGTGAGACTGTCGTTTTCACCCGGTACGCACCAGGCTGGGCCGGGCGGCTGGGGGTGGGCATGGCGGAGGGCGGCCGTCGCACCGGCCAGGTTGATCTGATCGGGCTGAGTCTTCGTTTCGGGGGCAGGACCGCGGTTGACGACGTCAGCCTGACGATCAAAGCCGGTGAGTACTTCTGCCTTCAGGGGCCGCCCGGCAGCGGCAAGACATCCGTACTGCGGCTGGTCTCCGGGGCGGAACAGCCGTCGGCCGGCCGGGTCCTGCTCGACGGCGAGGACCCGACCTGCAGACCCAACCACCGACGCGCCGTCAGTGCGATCTTCGGCGGCTACACGCTGTTCCCGTTCCTGGATGTCGCCGCGAACGTCGCGTTCGGGCTGCGGCACGCCCACGGCCCGGCCGGCCCCGGCCGCGCCGAGACGTCAGCGCGGGTGCGCTCCGCGCTCGCGGCCGTCCAGATGTCGGAGTACGCGCGGCGACGCCCGCCGCAGCTTTCCGGGGAGCAGCAGCAGCGGGTGGCACTGGCCCGTGCGCTGGTGGTCCGGCCGCGGATCCTGCTGCTCGACGATCCCCTCCAGGCCATGGACGAACGGTTGCGGCCAGCGCTCCGGGAGGACCTGCGGGCCGTGCAGCGTCAGGTCGGGCTGACCGTCGTGCACACCACCGTCGACCGTGACGAGGCACTGGCCCTCGCCGACCGGGTCGCCGTACTACGCGACGGACGGATCGTGCGGGTCGGTACGGCACCCGAGGTGCACGCGGAGCCCACGGCGGCCTGACCGGCCGCGGACAGGCCGGTGCTGGCGGACAGGCCGTACGGCGATCAGCTGTGCGGCGGCCGGCCGGGCAGGTCCACCGTTCCACCGGCCTCGGACCTCCGCCGGTGCGCGAGCGCGGCGAAGATCTCCAGCGCGACCCGGTGCGCGCTGTTCACGGTCATGTCCGCGTGGTCGTACGGCGGCGAGACCTCGACGATGTCCGCGGCGACGACCGGGGCGTCGAGCGCGATCTGCCGCACGGCACGCAGCAGATCGGCCGGGGTCATGCCGCCCGGTTCGGGGGTTCCGGTGCCCGGCGCGAATCCCGGGTCGAGCACGTCGATGTCGACCGAGAGGTAAAGCGCGCGGCAGCCGTCGACCGCCTGCGCGATCGCCTCGGCGATGACCTCACGACTGCCGCGTTCCCAGATCTCGTGCATCAGATGCCAGCGCATCCCCTGCTCGCGCATCCAGGCGAAGACGTCCGGGGGTGGCCAGTACCCGCGCAGCCCAACCTGGACGAAGTTGCGCCCGCGCACCGCACCGGACTCGATCAGCCGCCGCATCGGCGTCCCGTGCGAGGCCAGGTTCCCGTCGATGATGTCCGCGGTGTCGGCGTGCGCGTCGAAGTGCAGCAGCCCGACCTCGCCCCAGCCGACGGCCTCGGCCACCCCGCTCGCGGCGGGCCAGGTGATCGAATGGTCACCACCGATGATCACCGGACGGATGCCGAGCCGGGCGATGTCACCGACCTTGGCCCGGATGTTGCGGTGTGAAGCCTCGGTCAGGCCGTGCGGGCAGTGCGCGTCACCGGCGTCGACGACGTCGAGCCAGTCGAAGATCTCGATCCCGAGGTCGAGATGGTAGGTGCCCGGGTTGTAGGCCTGTGCGCGCAGCGCCCGCGGCCCGAACCGGGCACCGGGCCGGTGCGTCGTGGCGATGTCGAACGGCGCGCCGACGACCGCGACGTCGGGACGGCGCGCCCGCAGCTCGTCGAGGCCGGGCATCCAGGGCCGGTCCGCGAAGGTGGCGAGGCCGGCGTACCCCGGCGCGTCCGGCCCGGGGTCATCCGCCGACGCCGACGCACCAGCGCCCGTCGCACCCGCATAGGGCGGCACCGGCGACGGTTCCGGGCCCTGCGCCATGAGTACCGCCCCACTCCTCGCCACTGTCAGCCATCAGAGCATCACTCAACACCAGTCTGCGCCTTCACCCGCCACGGCACGCGGCCATCAGGTCACCGGGCAGGCGCGGCCGGCGCGGAGGGTGCGGAGGGTGCGGTGGGTGCGGGCGGGCGGAGCCCGAGCACGTAACAGGCGATCGCGGCCGTCGCGGCGACGTTGAGGGAGTCGACACCGTGGGCCATCGGAATCCGCGCCCGGCGGGTCGCCGTGGCCAGCACCTCGTCGGTGAGGCCGCTGCCCTCCGTTCCCAGCAGCACCGCGACCCGGTCGTCCGGTGCCGCCCAGGCCGCCGTCAGCTCCTGCGCGTCGGGGGCCGGCGTCAGCGCCACCACCTCGAAACCAGCCGTGCGCAGCAGGGACAACGCCGCGGGCCACGGTTCGAGGCGGGCATAGGGCACGGCGAAGACCTCGCCCATCGACACCCGCACCGACCGCCGGTACAGCGGATCGGCGCACCGCGGGCTCAGCAGGACGGCATCCATGCCCAGGCCGGCGGCCGACCTGAAGATCGCGCCGAGGTTGGTGTGGCTGACCAGGTCCTCGCAGACGAGCACCCGGCGTGCCGTGGCGAGGAGCTGCGCGGCGTCGAGCGGCTCCCGGCGGCACATCGACGCCAGGGCCCCGCGGTGGACCTCGAACCCGGTGATCGCCGCCAGCACCGCCGGACCCGCCACATACACCGGCGCGGCGGGCTGGCCGGGCGACGGCCGGGCCCAGAAGCCGGCCGGGACGCCGTGACGCCGCGCCGGTGACACCAGCACCGAGCGCGGCTGGTAGCCCGCGCGCAGCGCCCGTTCGATCACCCGCTCGCCCTCGGCGATGAACAGCCCCTGCTCGGGTTCCCGGCGCCGGCGCAGCGCGACGTCGGTCAGCGCCACGTAGTCCGAGACGCGCGGGTCCGCCGGGTCGTCGATGACGACGACCGGCCCGTCGCCCTCGGCCGTCAAGCCGTCCTCGTCCACCCCGCCACCGCCCGACTGTCATATTCACGAAACCCACGACCTGCAGAATCACCGCCCATGAGCACACCCGGCACCGCCGACACAAGCCCCTCCGACACCAGCGCCGTGCCCGGGGAACGCCCCATGGCCGACCTTCTGGTGATCGGCGCGGAGCTGGTCGCGACGGTGGACGCCGAGCGGCGCGAGATCCGCGGCGGCTGGGTGGCGATCACCGACGGGCTCGTCAGCGCGATCGGCGGACCCGAGCAGACACCGCCCGCCGCGGCCCGGACGCTGCGGGCCGACGGCTGCCTGGTGACGCCAGGCCTGGTGAACACACATCACCACATCTACCAGAACCTCACCCGCTCCTTTGCGCCGGCGCTCGGCGGCACTTTGTTCAACTGGTTGAAGACGCTCTATCCGCTGTGGTCCCGGCTGGATGAGGAAGCCGTCCACACGTCGGCGTACGTGGGGCTGACCGAGCTCGCGCTGGGCGGCTGCACGACGACGACCGACCACCTGTACGTCCACCCGCGCGGCGGCGGCGACCTCATCACGGCCGAGATCGCGGCCGCGCAGCAGCTGGGAATGCGCTTCCACCCGACCCGCGGGTCGATGTCGCTGTCGGTGAAGGACGGCGGGCTCCCGCCGGACTCGGTCGTCCAGGAGCCCGACGAGATCCTGGACGACTCCGCCCGCCTCGTCGCCAAGCACCACGACCCGTCGCACGGGGCGATGGTGCGGATCGCGCTCGCGCCGTGCTCTCCGTTCTCGGTGAGCCCGGAGCTGATGACGGCGACCGCGGAGCTGGCCGAGAAGCTCGACGTCCGCCTGCACACCCATCTGGCCGAGGATCCCGAGGAGGACGACTACTGCCTGGCCGTCTTCGGGCGGCGGCCGATCGACCAGTTCGCCGAGGTCGGCTGGGGCAGTGACCGCGCCTGGGTCGCCCACTGCATCTGCCCGAACCCCGAGGAGATCGAGCGCCTCGGGACCTGGGGCACCGGGGTGGCCCACTGCCCCAGCAGCAACATGATCCTCGGCGGCGGGCTCGCCCCGGTCGCCGAGATGCGCGCGGCCGGCGTCCCCGTCGGGCTGGGCTGTGACGGTTCGTCGTCGGCCGACTCGGCCTCGCTCTGGCTCGAGGCGCGCACCGCGATGCTGCTCGGCCGGCTGCGCCAGGGAGCCGGTGCGATGTCCGCCCGCGACGCCCTGGAGATGGCGACCCGGGGCGGGGCGGCCTGCCTCGGGCGCGCCGGGGAGATCGGCCTCCTCGCCGTTGGCTCGGTGGGCGATCTGGTCGTCTGGCCGCTGGACGGAATCGCCTACGCCGGAGCCCTTTCCGATCCGATCGACGCCTGGCTGCGCTGCGGGCCCACGGCCGCCCGGCACACGGTCGTGGCCGGGCGCACGGTGGTCGAGAACGGCCTGCCAGTCGACTCCGACCTGACCGAGATGCTCAGCCGTCACCGCCGCATCGCAGCGGGCATTCAGGCGGCGTTCGAGAATGCAGGGTAGCCGTTACTCCGTACACGGCCCATCAGCACACCGATCCGGCCCCTGAACATGGCTGGTTGCACCCGCTTCGGCGCAGTATCCTGGCAGGGAGCTTGCAGTTCCGGACCAACAGCTCGCGTTCGGCGCTCGGCCTGACTGTCAGGGCATCAATGCCGTCATCGCCCTCGGCCGCGGCACGAATCGCGTTCCAGGCAGCCGCCGTCGGCGCCACCCGCCGAATCCCCCGATCGGCGCCGAACGCGCCGGCGGCGGCGTCGTTCTCGTGCGCACCCCGGCCGCTCGACGCTCCGGCAGCCGCTCGGCGCCCAGCGCTCGGCACTCCAGCCGCGCTCGGCGCCCAGGTCGTTCGGCCACGCCAGGTCACCTCGGCACGCCAGACTTCGGCTGACGCGGTACTCCTGCCGCGCCACGCAGCCGGCAGCCATCGACAAGCTAACGAGGTTTCCCACCGTGCAGGCACGTCCCCAGATCCGACCCGACGGTGCGGTCGTGCCGACGCTGTCAGCCGGCACCACCGCGGCGCTCACCGCGACGCTGGGCCGTATCGACGCCGAACTGGCGGCCCGCCACCCGGGTGATCCCGGCACCCGTCAGCCGGTGCACACCTGCTACGTCCCGGCCGACCGGGTTCACCCGGACATCGTCGGTGAATGGGGCCGCGCGGCCCGCGAAACGCTCACCCGGCACGCACCGGATCCCGACACGCTCGCGCTGGTCACCCTGGGCGGGTCAGCCGCGGCCCTCGCCGCGGACGTGTACGCGCATGTCAGCCGCACCCTGGCAGCGGAACCGGTCCAGGACCTCAGAGTCGACCTGGAGGACGGCTACGGCATCCGCGCCGACAGCGCCGAGGACGCGGACGCCGTAGCCGCGGCCAGGGCGCTGCGGTCCGCGGCCGCCGCCGGCACGCTGCCCGCCTGCTACGGCCTGCGCCCCAAATCACTCGACGCGGCCGTACGAACCCGGGGGCTGCGCAGCCTCGACCTCTTCCTCACCACCCTGGCCGGAGACGACGGGCCGCCACCCGGCCTGGTGGTGACGTTGCCCAAGGTAAGCGCGCCGGAGCAGGTGGTGGTCTTCTGTGACGTCCTGACGGCTCTGGAACACCAGCTCGGAATCGGGCCCGTCGCGCTGGAGATCCAGGTCGAGACACCGGCCGCGGTGATGGGCCTGCCCGCGCTGGTCGCCGCCGCGCCCGGCCGGCTCACCGGGCTGCACGTGGGTACCTACGACTACTCCGCGGCGCTCGGCATCTCCGCGGCCGACCAGGCCAGCGATCATCCGGCTGTGGAGCTGGCCACCGCGCTGATGCAGCTCGCGGCGGCGGGCACCGGCGTCCGGGTCGCCGACGGCTCCTCCAACCTGCTGCCCGTCGGGACGGCGGCGGACGTCCACGCCGGTTGGCGCCGCCACGGCGAGCTGGTCCGCCGGGCCTGGTCACGGGGTCTCTACCAGGGCTGGGACCTGCATCCGGCGCAGCTCGTCAGCCGGCACGCCGCGGTCGCGGGCTGCCTGCTGCGCGGGCTCCCCGACGCGCTGCGCCGGCTCGCGGACTACGCCGCCGCACGCGCCTCGGGCTCCGTCGCCGACGAACCCGCGACGGCACGGGCCCTGGCCGGGCATGTTCTGCGCGCGCTCGACGCGCATCTGTTGGACGACACGCGGCTGCGCACAGCCGGCCTGGACCGCGCGACAGTCTCCCGGCTGGGCGGGCGACCGCCCGGGGCCCGACCGCGCTGACCCGACCTGGGGATCACGGCGGGATGCGGACACCGCCCGCTGTTACCCGGCGACCATGAGGAGTCGGAGGCGCTGAAGAATGGGAAGATCAAGGAATTCTGGTCGTCAGGACGACCAAAATTCCTTGATCTTGTCCGGTAGCAACCACCAGGCGCGGTCGCGAGCGGACTCCGCCGCTCCGCCGGGTTCTGCTACCGCGCTCTGACAGCCAGAACCGTCGAATCTTGTCAGCCAGCAAATCCGGTCGCCGGTCGCCGGTCGCCGTCGCTGTCCGGGTGCGCGGTCAGCTGCCGCGGTAGGTGGTGTATCCGAAGGGCGCGAGCAGCAGCGGGACATGGACGTGCTCGGCCGCGTCCTCGATGACGAAGGTGATCGCGACCTCGGGATGGAAGGCCGAGTGCCCGGCGGTGTCGAACAGCAGCCGCCAGGTGCCGGCGCCGTCCGCCGGCAGCTGCGCCACCCGCCCGTCGCCGTCCGTGACGGCCTGCGCGACCGGGCGCCAGCCCTTCACCTCACCGTCGAGGGTCAGCACAGCCCGTTCGAGACGGACCGGAACCCCGACGGCCGGTTTCCCGACGCCGGTGTCCAGCACATGGGTCGACAAGCTCACAGGCACCGCCTTCTCCGGCCGCCGCGAAGCCGGAGCTGCGCCGCGGCCTCGTCACGTCGCCGTCACGTCGCCCAGGGCCGGGCGACGGCGGTCACTCGCCGGTGATCAGGTGGCGCAGGCGCAGCGCCGTGATCTCGGCCTGCTGACCGGCCGCCACGCGAAGCTCGGCGTCGGGCTCGTTGGCCATCCTCTCGCGAAGCAGGTCCAGCATCTCCTGGGCGCCACGCCCGGCGGCCCGAACCAGGAAGACGAACCCGAACCGATCCTCGTAGGCGGCGTTGCCCTCCGCGAGCGCGCGGCGGACCTCGGCACTCGCCTGGTCGAGCGCGGCCTGCTCACGCCGGGGGGCGTCGATGGTGACGATGGTGGCCCGGGACGACGTGGGCGGCGTCGGCGCGGGTGCCGGGCGCTCCCCGATCCGGGGATGCGCGGTGAACGCCTCGAGCCAGGCCGAGTCGGGCAGCGCCCACCACTCCTGCTCGGCGGCGGGCAACAGCGCCGCGAGGGTGCCGAAGGGCCGGCGGGCCACCACGGCGTCCGCCCAGTCCTCGGAGCCGCAGCAGGCCAGGAGCTCCTCCCTGGCGGCCGCGGGTGCCAGCGAGTCGAACCAGCGCATGGCCAGCCCCTCACGACCGGCCGCCGTCGGGTTGCCGAGCAGCCGCAGCCGAGCCAGCCCGCCGTCCGGGATCGCGTCGACCCGGATGTGGGTGGCCTCGGCCGGTACCTCCAGGTCGAAAAGGTGCCGGGTGTTCGGCTGGACCCTGGTCCGGGGCATCAGCGGGCGCCACTCGGGGACCGCCGCGAGGCCCGCCGCGGCCACCTCGCCGTCCCCCGCCTTCGGGGCGTTCGCCGCCCACAGGGCGACCGCACGGGGCGCGTTGCCGCGGAAGTGCCGGGTGTCGACCTCGGCCCGCACCACCGTGCCCTCGGTGGCCAGCCGCACCACCGCCCAGTCGTGCCCCTCGCCGCGCCGGCGCCGGGTCTCCCACCCCTCGCCCATGACCCGGGCCTCGCCGGAGGCGTTCAGGTTGTGGCGGTCGCCGTAGTGCATGTCGCTGGCAGCGACCACGACACCGCCCAGGTAGGCGGCGGCGAGATCCGAGGTCACCCGGTCGAGCAGCCGCGGGTCGGGAACGACCACGCCGTGCACCCGCAGGCGGGCCACCCCGCCATCCGGGTGGATGGTCAACCGCAGGTGACTGATCCGGAACCGCGCCTCCTCCGGCACGGCCAGGACGTTGACCGCGTCGGCCGACACCGGCGTACGTCCCACGAGCGGCACCCAGGTGACCGAGTCCTCCGCGACCTCCTCGGCGGACGGATAGCCGGCCAGCGTGGCGCCGTGCAGCTCGACCGCCTCCGGAGCGTTGCCGGTGAAGTGGGTCGTGTCCACGGTCACGGCGTGCACGATGCCCGGCGCGCCCAGCCGGACGATCGCCCAGTCCGAACCGGGCAGGTCGCGGCGGCGCCGGGTCTCCCAGCCGTCGGTCCACTGGCCCCGCTCGGTGAACACCCCGGGACGGACCACCGGGGCCTCCGGGAGGAGCATGCGTTCCGCGTGCGCGAAGAACTCGTCGTTCACCGCCACGACCGAGCCCCCGAAACGGGCCGCGGCCAGGTCGACGAGGTTCGTCAGGTCGGGCGCATCAGACATTCGAGAACTCCTTCGACGTGCTTCCCTGCTTCACCGAGCTTCACCGTGCCTCACCGTGCGAGCAGCCGGCCTCGGACCGGCCGGTCACCGTCGGCCCGGTGCCCCCGCAGATAGGTCGCGAGCACCGCTCCTTCGAGCGTTCGTCCAGCGTATGGCGTTAACGGATGGCGGTGGCGCAGCAGCTGCGGGTCGACAACGAAGCTCGCGTCGGGGTCGAAGACGACCAGATCGGCGTCCGCGCCCACCGCGATGCGGCCCTTGGAACCGGCCGGCGCGCCACCGCCACCGCCACCGCCACCGCCGCTGCCACCGCCGCTGCCGCTGCCGCTGCCGCCATCGCCGCCCGGGGCGGGCGTGCCCAGGCCCACGAGGTCAGCCGGGCCCGAGCACATCCAGCGGGCGACGTCGACCAGGCTGTGGCCGCGCCGGCGGGCCTGGGTCCACACCGCGGGCAGGCCGAGCTGGATGGAGGCGATGCCGCCCCACGCGGTCCCGAAGTCCCCGGTCTCGACCGACTTCAGTGCGGGGGTCGCCGGCGAGTGGTCGGTGACCACCCCGGCGAACAGGCCGGCCGCGAGGCCGTCCCACAGCCGATCCAGGTTCGGGCGCTCACGAATGGGCGGGGCGCATTTGAAGATGGTGGCACCATCGGGGACCTCCTCGGCGACGAAGGTCAGATAGTGCGGGCAGGTCTCCACCGTCAGGGGCAGGCCGGCCTCGCGGGCGGCGAGGACGTCGTCGAGCGCCTCGGCGGCGGCCAGGTGGAGCACGTGCAGCCGTGCCTCGGTCGACGCGGCGAGGGCTGCCAGGGAGGCCACCGCGGCCTTCTCCGCGGCCGGCGGGCGGGACCGCAGCCAGCTGCTGAAGGCCCGGCCCGCCGCGGCCGGCGCGCTGGCCAGGACCGCCGGCGACTCCGCGTGGACGACCGTGAGGGCGCCCATCCGGGCGGTGTGCCGGGAGGCCGCGGCCAGCACGTCCATGCTCACGTGCGGAAACTCCTCGACCCCGGACGGGGCCAGGAACGCCTTGAAGCCGAAGACGCCGGCGTCGTGCAGTTCGGCGAGGTCGTGCAGCCGGCGCGCGTCGGCGCCGATGATGCCGCCCCAGAACCCGACGTCGACCGCGATCTGCCCGGCCGCGGCGGCGCGCTTGACCGTCAGGGCCTCCAGCGACGTGGTGGGTGGGATGGCGTTCAGCGGCATGTCGATGATCGTCGTCACGCCGCCCGCCGCCGCGGCCCGGGTGGCGGTGGCGAAGCCCTCCCACTCGGTGCGGCCCGGCTCGTTGACGTGCACATGCGTGTCCACGACCCCGGGCATGAGCACCAGGTTCCCGACGTCGGTGACCGCCGCGTCGGCGGGGACGTCCGCCGGCGCGGTGACGGCGGTGATCCGGCCGTCGACGACGTGCACGGCCGCGGGGCGTTCGCCGCCCGGCAGCACGACCCGGCTCGACCGGACCACCTCGACCGCCTCGGGCAGCACCGCCCGACCGGGCCCCGGCATACCGCTCATCGGTGTCCCTCCCTCACCACGGCCTCCGGCCAGCCCACGGTGTCCGGCCCATCCGTGGCCGTGGCCCGATGCGCGGCGTCGGGCCGATCCGCGGAGGCCGCCGGCGCCGCGCCCACCGGCTCGTCCCGGTCGTCCGGGTCTGCCAGGTCGTTTCGGTCTGCCAGGTCGTTCCGGTCGGCCAGGTCGTTCCGGTCGGCCAGGTCCACCAGGTCGACCGGGCGCACCGGCACGCGGCGCAGGTCGCGGCCGACCGCATCCCGGATCGCCGCCACGATCGCGGCGGTGGCCGTGCAGGTCGGGGTCTCCCCCACGCCCTTCGCGCCGTATGGCGAGTCGGGGTGGGGGTAGGTCAGTGCGACGAAGTCCAGAGCCGGCACGTCCGCGGCGGTCGGGAGCAGGTAGTCGTGCAGGGTCGGGTTGGTCACCACACCGCGCACGGTGACCAGTTCCTCCATGACCGCCAGCCCCAGCCCCTGGGCGGTGCCGCCCTCCACCTGGCCGCGCAGCGCCAGCGGGTTGATCACCGTGCCGCAGTCCTGTGCCAGGGCCAGCGCGACGACCCGCACCAGGCCGAGGTCGGGGTCCACGTCGACCACCGCGCGGTGCGCGGCCGCGGCGAAGGCCACGTGCGGATCACCCTGGCCATGTTCGTCCAGCGCGGTCGTGCGCCGGTGGTGGAAGGTGTACTCGGCCTCGACCGGACCGGCCGCGAGTGCCTCGGTCAGGGCGAGCCTGGTCCCCGTCTCCGCGCCGATGATCTCTCCCCCGTCGATCACCAGCGCCCGTCGCGGCGACTCGACGACCTCCGCCGGCAGGCCCAGCGCCCGCGCGACCCGGGTCAGCAGCCGGTCGACCACGGCCACGCAGGCGCCGCGCACCGCGCCGCCGCTCATCCAGGTCTGGCGGGACGCGCTCGTCGACCCGGCGCTGCCGACCCGCGTGTCGGCGGGCAGCAGCTCGATCCGCTCCACCCCGATCTCGGTGCGCGCGATCTGCCCGGCGATCGTGACGAAACCCTGCCCGACCTCGGAACACGCGCTGTGAACGGTGGCGAACGGCTGCCCGGCGTCGTCGAGGGCGAGCCTGATCCGCGCCGTGGACGAATCGTCCATCCCCTCGGAGAACAGCAGGTTCTTGTAGCCGAGCGCGTAGCCGACCCCGCGGCGGATCCGGCTGATCCGCGCCCCGGCGGCGCGGCCGCCGGGACGAGCCGTCCGGGGGGTGTCCTCGGTCAGGCGGGGCGGCAACGGGCGGGCCGCGACCGCCTCGATGGCCTCGCGCGCGGGCAGCGGCGGCCCGAGGACCTGCCCGGTCGGCAGCACATCACCGGGCACGAGCGCGTTGCGGACCCGTAGCGCGACCGGGTCCATGCCCAGCCGATCGGCAAGTCGGTCCATCTGGGCTTCATGCCCGAAAGCGACCTGCGGCACGCCGAAACCACGCATCGCACCGCACGGCGGGTTGTTCGTCCGGACGACGAGGCCGTCCAGCCGCGCGTGCGGCACCCGGTACGGGCCGGCGGCGTGCGTGACGGCGTTGGCGAGCACGGCGGGCGACGAGGAGGCGTAGGCCCCACCGTCCATCACGACCCGTGCCTGGACGCTGACCAGGTCACCGGCCGGCGTGGCGGTGTGGCGGAACCACATCCGCGCGGGGTGGCGATGCGGATGCCCCAGGAACGACTCGACCCGGTCATAGGCGATCCGCACCGGCGCACCGGTGGCGAGCGCCAGCAGGGCGCCGTGGATCTGCAGGGTCACGTCCTCGCGCCCCCCGAACGCGCCGCCGATCCCGGCCAGCTCCAGCCGGACCAGTGCCTCGGGCAGCCCGAGGCAGGCGGCGATCTGCTCGCGGTCGGAATGCAGCCACTGGGTGGCGACCCACAGGTCGATCCCGCCGTCGGCGGCCGGGACGACGAGCGCCGCCTCCGGGGCCAGGAAGGCCTGGTCCTGCATTCCGACGACATAGCTGTCCTCGACGACCACGCTCCCTTCGACCGCGGGATCGCCGTGCCTCAGCGTGATCTCCCGGAAGACGTTGCCGTCCGGGTGGACGAGCTCCGCACCCGGTTCGAGGACGCGTTCGGGGTCGACGAGCGGCGGCAGCGGCTCGTACTCGACCTCGATGGCGGCCAGGGCCCGCCGGGCGGTGGCCGCGTCCACCGCCGCCACCGCCGCCACCGGCTCACCGGCATAGCGGGTCTCGGCCGCCGCGAAGACCGGCTGGTCACTGACGATGAGCCCATACGTCGCCAGCCCGGGGACGTCGGCCGCGGTCACCACTGCGGCCACCCCGGGCAGCGCCGCCGCGGCGGCGGTGTCGAGCCTCCTGATCCGCGCCCGGGGGTGCGGTGAGCGCAGGGTGCGGGCATGCAGCATGCCGGGCACGCTCAGATCACCGACGTAGCTGAAGCGCCCCTCGACCTTGCTGACCCCGTCGGGCCGCGGTTCCGAGCGCCCGACGCCCCGGTAGCCGCCGGTCACACCGATCCGCCCGGCCATGCCCGCCTCGCCCGTCATGCGCCGTTCGTCCATCTCACGGTCCCCGTGGTCGCGGCGGCCTGCGCCCGGCTGGCCTGGACGTCCCGCACCGCCGCGATGATGCGGCCGTAGCCCGTGCACCGGCAGACGTTCCCAGCGAGCGCGTCGCGGATCTCATCCTCGTCGGCACCAGGTCGGCGACCGAGCAGGTCCGTGACCGCCACGACCATGCCCGGCGTGCAGAACCCGCACTGGACGGCGCCATGCTCCAGAAACGCCGCCTGGATGTCGGCCGCGGGCCCGCCGGCACCGAGACCGGCGACGGTGACCACGCGCGCGTCCACGGCGTCCGCGGCGAGAACGGTGCACGCGAGCACCAGCCGATCGTCGAGCAGGACGGAGCAGGATCCGCACCTGCCCTGCTCGCAGGCGTCCTTCACCGCGGTGACGCCGACCCGCTCCCGCAGGACGGTGAGCAGCGACTCCTCGATCCGGGCGTCGGCGACGACACGCCGCACACCGTCGATGTTGAGGCGGTAGGAGAGCGAGAGCACACCCGCGCTCACCGCATCCGCATCCCCGCCCGCACTCACGCCGCCCGCACCCGCACCCGCACCCACGCCCACGCCGGCGTCGTCAGGGCCCACGCCACCCGTGCTCACGCGGCCTCCTCATGCCGTGCCGGCCCGAGGCACCGGGCGAACGCCCGGGCCGCGAGCACACCGCCCGCGTGCGCCCGGTAGTCGGCCGGGTGGCGCGGGTCCTCGGGCAACGGCGGTGCCGCGCGCAGCACCTCGGCGGCAAGCTCACCGAAACGGCGGGCAACCGCGGGCGACGCGGTTCCGGTCGACCAGTCGACCTCCTCGCCGGCGAGGAGCTCCGCCTCGGTCACCCGCCAGGGCCCGGCCGCCACGCCACTCACCGCACAGCACACCCGTTGACGCACTCTGTCCACAAGGAACGCGCAGGACACGAGCGCGGGAAACGCCGCCTGCCGCCCGCCGATCTTGAGGTAGGTCTGCGGGCCGCTCGGACGGGCGATCCGCACCGCCGTGACCAGTTCGCCGGGCTCCAGCCCGTCGCGCAGAAAAGCCGCGATGCCGGTCGTACGGGGCCCGCGCGCCGAGGCGAGCAGGATCTCGGCCTCCGCGGCCGTGAGAAACGTCAGCAGGTCACCGCGCGGGTTGGCGGAGCCGAGCGCACCGCCGACAGTCGCACAGTTGCGGATCTGGACCGACCCGACCACCCGGGACGTCGCGGCCAGCCCGGGCGCGAGCGACCAGCCCGCCAGCTCGGCGTAGGTGACACCGGCGCCGACCGTGAGCGTGTCCGCACCGGCGCCGCGCGCCCGCAGCTCCAGCACCCGGCGCAGGGCGACGATCACCGCGGGCTCCCGGCTGCCGGCACGCAGTGCGGGGACCAGATCAGTGCCGCCGGCCAACAGCCACACGCGCCGGCCCGCGCCCGCCTCGGCGGTGAGCGCCCCGACAGCCTCCCCGACGGTTCGCGGCCTGTGCATGACGGTCGGCGGACCCCCAGGCGTCGTCATGTGGCCGACGATAGTGCGGCCACGTTACGACGACGGAAAAGATCAGCACTGAGAATCCCTTGGTCCAGGGCTGAATACATAGCGGCACGCCAATTCGTGCAGGGCCTGTCACCGACCGGCGAAAATGTTGCGCTGCGCAGTAGGCCTTTTCCGTCATCGGAGAAGACTCAGTACGGAGGTGTCCGGCGGACGGCAGGTCGGCCCACGGTACCGAGGCGATGCCGCGGATATCCGACACCGGAACCGCCCCGGTCGGCCGGGTCCCCCGACTACGATGTGATCAGGCCGCGACACCGGGCGACCACTGGTCGCCCGGGGGCTCGGGGGCGGGCCGGTGGCGGAAGGTGGTGCCTGGTGCAGAACAGCACCGATTCGTCAGGCGAGTCGATGAGCGACCCCGACGAAACCCTTCCCCGCCACGACCTGCCTGGCGGGCGGCCCGGTCCGGGCTTCACCTGCGTGTTCTCCAACCCGCCGGTTCCGGTCGTGCAGAGCGCGCGCGTCGCGGCGGGCCCGCCGCCCAATCCCGACTTCGCCGCCCGCCGGACGTCCGCGGGCTGGCGGGATCTCGACCCGCGGGAGTTCGACCGGCTGCGCCGGCTCGTCGGGGCCGCCGGTGGCCAGGGCGACGGAGCGCTCGCGACGATGTCCGACGAGCAGATCGCCCGCTCGCTGGGAGTGGTCGTCACCGAGGGCGGCCGCACGCAGGTCCTCGCCGGCGCCGTGCTGCTGTTCGGGCGGCCGGAGGCCGTACACCGCCACGTTCCCCAGCACGAGGCGGCCATCCAGGTCATCGGCCCGGAGACCGGTGAGCCTGGTGCGGCCGGTGAGCCCGGCGCGCGGATGAACGACTTCTTCCGCTGGCCGCTGCTTCGCCTCACCGAGGAGCTGCTCGCACGTTTCCGGGCCCGCAATCCCGGCCGGGAGATTCGCTACGAGCTGGTTCGCACCAGCGTGCCCGCCTACGCCGAACAGGCGTTCCGCGAGCTGCTCGCCAACGCCTTCGTGCACCGCGACTACCGGGCCGTCGGCGCCGTCCACACGCAGTGGACCAGCGAGGGAATCGAGATCACCAGCCCCGGCGGCTTCGTGGACGCCGGCCGTGCGCCGCACACGTCCGCACTGTCCGTACGGCCGCCCCGGCCGCGCAGCCCGCTGCTGGCGGACGCGTTCCGCCGGGCCGGCATCACCGAGCGGTCCGGGCGGGGCATCCGCCGCGCCTACGCGGCGCAGCTGGCCGGCGGGCTCGCCGGGCCGGATTTCCACCGCTCGACGGCGGACTGTGTGATCGCCGTCCTGCCGGCCCAGGAGGCGGATCTCGCCTTCGCGCACTTCGCGCTCGGCCGTTCATCTGCCGGGAGCCCCCTGGAGCTGCCCGATCTGCTCGTCCTCACCACCGCCCTGCGCGACGGGCCGCTGCGCACCGCCGACGCCGCCGAGCTGCTCGGCACCGGCAAGGAACAGGCCCGCCGGCAGCTGACCGGCATGGTCGGCCGCGGCCTGCTGGCCATCGACGGCGACCGTGGCACCCGGGTCTGGGCGCCGTCCCCCGACGTGCGGCGCGCGCTGCGTGAGGCGGCGTCCCAGCTGCGGCCGCGCCCGGCCCCCGGGCCGCGCCCGGCTACCGGGTCGCGCCCGGCTACCGGGTCGCGCGCGTCCTCCGAGCCCCGAACGACCTCCGAGCCCAACCCGACCTCCGAGCCCAACCCGGCCTCCGGGGCGCGAGCGGCTTCCGGGGCACAGGCGGCCCCCGGAATCTGAGCGCCTGTCCGGCTCAGGGGCGGATGTACAGCTCCCGGCCGAGGCGGGCGATCGTGCGCAGCGGTGAGGCGAGGCGGCAGCCGAGCTCGCGGGCCTTGCTGTCGACCGCCGCGAGCTGACCGAGCACCGCCTCCCAGGGCGCGTCGCTCATCAGGCCCGCCACCGGCAGCGGGCAGGCGGCCAGCACCCAGCCACGGTCCACGACGACGAACCCGCCGCCCATCCCCTCGAGCGCCCGGGCCGCGGTCAGCATGTCCGCGTCACCGGCCCCGACGATCACCAGGTCACCGGGAGCCGAAGCGGCGGACGCCCCCAGCGCCCCCCGGGTGAGCCCGATACCGCGCACCATGCCGACCCGTACCCGGTCGGCGCGCCCCGTCCGGTCCAGAACCGCGGTCTTGAGCAGGTCCCGGGACGGATCGGCGACGACGACACCGTCGCGCAGGGTCGGTTCGATCCGGACGACGCTCACCCGCGGCCGGTCCGCCTGCCCCCCGGACGCGTCGATGACCACCGGGGATGGGACCGGCGCCAGCAGCGCGGCGGACGTCATGCCGCCGTCACCGGGCACGGTCACGTCGACGACGCCGAGGCTGGTGTCCCGGCGCCCGCCCCAGTGCATGCAGGGCGACGTGAAGGATCCGGTGTACAGCCCCGCCGGCAGCCGCACGGACGACTGGGCCCAGTCCGGCGCGACATCGAGGTTGTCGAACAGCGCGCGACCGCGTTCGGCCGCGATCCGTCCGCCGGCGATGACCACGTCAGGCGGGACACCGGCGGTCAGGTCCCGCACGATCTGCAGGTCGGCGAGCCGGGCCGGGGCGATCAGGCCGAGCACGTGATCGAGGCCGAAGGCGCGGGCCGGATCGAGGGTGGCCGCCAGGACCGCGGTGCCGACACCGCCGCCCGCCCGGATCTGCGCCCGGACCTGGTCGTCGAGGTGGGGGAACGCGGACGCGCCGGCCAGCGGAGGCGCCGGCATCTCCAGGCCCGGGAAGGCGGTGACCAGGTGCGGCACGGGCGCGGTGAGCGGAACGGGCCGCTGCGGGGTGGCCGGAAGCCCACCGGCAAGGCCTTCGAGGGGGTTCACCTGCCGGGGCACAGCCTGGGAGATGAACCCGCTGTCCACACCGGCCCCGACACCGACGCTGACCCCAGGTCCAGCGACACCCGAACCAGCGATACCGGCACTGGACTCCGTGGCCGAACCGGTCCAGGGCTCGGCGGGATCAGCGCCCCACGCCTCGACCGGCCCGCGGGGCAGCACCCGCATCGGTGTTCCGGTGCCCAGGACCAGCGCACGGCCCGGCGTGCCGTACATCTGCTCGATCTGCGCGGGATCGGTCAGCACGGTCACCGTGCCGCGGGGCACGACAAGCCTGGCGAGCTCCCCGGGAGAGAGCAGGGTGCGCTCGACCGACGTCCGGGCGTCGACGTAGGCAGGCAGGACGAAACGGCCCGCCGCGTCGAGGCTTCGGCGTGCCCCCAACGCGCCGGGGCGGGTGATCGCGGCGATGTAGCGGCCCGCGATGATCACGTCACGCCGCACCAGGTCGCCGGTCTGGACGACCAGCACGACACCGCCGCGGATGGCGAAGTCGGCCTCGGCCTGCCCCAGCGCGATGGCCCGCAGACGTTCGATCTCGGCCGGGGACGGCCCGAGGGACTCGCCGGCCCACGTGGCTGCCGGGGTCAGGTGTGGGCGCGGCGCGAGCAGCGCGCCGCCGGTCGCGCTGACGTGGCCGGTCGCGCTGACGTGGCCGGCGGTCCCGCTGTCGCGCGGTGCGGGACGGCGGCGGGCCGGCCCTCGCCGTGCGCCCGGTGCCGCCAGCGGCATCGCAAGCGGGGGAAGGCCGGGGAGCGGGCCGACAACAGGGCGATCAGGCCCGGCTACCGGCGCGCCTGACACCGGCGGAGGGGTGATGGACGCGGCGACCGGGGTGGCCACCGGCACGGCCGCGGCCGCCTGCGCACCGCCGGGAGGCGCGCAGGGGTAGAAGGCGTCGACCACGGGGTCGACGTCCCGCTCAGCGGCCATGACGCCCTCCGGAGCTCACCGGCCGGCCCCGCCGGCTTCCCGGTAACGAATGCACGCGCTGAGACTTCGTTGGGACGGGTCGACGATGAGCCTTTCCATCGTCGACTCCGGCCTGACGCGACAGCGCCCGACAGGCGTGAGATGGAAAAGGCTCACTGACCACGCCATCACGCGACCACCCAGGCACGTTCCGACGCACTGCTCTACACCCGCATTCTCGTACGAGACGGGGACTTCGCGTGGTCAGGTGGCCCAAAGCAAGCAGTGCAATATGCGCCACATCACAGTGGGTGACCAAAAACGGGCGCGGACGGTCGCCAAGGGTAACCAGCGGCGGCTACGTAACCGTGGTGACCATCCTGCGTAACCGTGGCGACCCATCCCGCCGGACGCCCCAGCCCCATCCGGGACGACTCAGGCGCGCCGGGAGGGCGCCGGGCCGTAGCGGGCGAGGACGACCGCCTCCACGAACCCGACCAGCGCGTAGATCGCCACGCTCGCCACGGTGATCAGAACGGTCGCCGCCCACACCCCGCCGTAGTCGAACGTCTGCTGCGAACGCTGCATGAGGTAGCCGAGCCCCTTGCCGGTGGCCAGCCACTCCGCGAGCAGCGCGCCGATGACCGCGGACGGCACCGAGATCCGGGCCGAGACGAACAGCGCGGGCAGCGCGCTGGGCAGCGACACCTTGCGCAGCACGGTGAACGGGCCGCCGCCATAGGCCAGCACGAGATCGGCCGCCGCGCTGGACGCCGACCGCAGCCCGAAGACCAGGTTGACCAGGGACGGGAAGAACACGACGATCCCCGCGATCACGGAGACCGCCAGCAGGCCGCGGCCGAAGATCAGGGTGAGCAGCGGCGTCATCGCGACCAGCGGCACCGACCGCAGCATCATCGCCACCGGCATCAGGGCCTGTTCGACCGAACGGCTGAGCACGAACGCGATCGCGATGCCGAGGGCGGCGACCGTTCCCACCGCGTACCCGACCGCCGCGTCACCCAGGGTGTGCCACAGGCCATCCAGGATGACGTCGCGGTTCTCGGTGGCGTCCGGCGCGGTGAACAGGTACTGCCAGACCGCCTGCGGGTCCTTGGCGACCAGCGGGTTGAGGTCGAAGACCTCGATGAACGCGTACCACAGACCGATGATCACCCCGGTGGAGGCGACCACGGACAGCAGCGTCCGCCCGATCCGGGTGGCGATCGCGCCCGCGACCGAGTGCCCCTGCCGACCGCGGGCCACGGCCGTGGCCCCTGCTGACGGCGATGGCGTCGGTGGCGGTGGCGGTGCGCCCGCGTCGACTGTGGCCGTGCTCATCGGGCACCTCCGGGATTGCCGCGGGGAGCCCACGGCATGAGCAGCCGGGCCAGCAGGGCCGTCACCGCGTAGCCGAGGCCGGCGATGGCGGACGCCACCATTGCCAGCGCCCAGGTGCGGGGAACCTCCAGGGCCTGCTGCGAGTGGACCATCGCGATGCCCAGGCCACGGTCCGCGCCGAGGAACTCACCGATGATCGCGCCCAGGATCGCGGCCGGGGCCGCGATCTGCAACGCCGCGAACGTGCTCGGCAACGCGGCGCGCAGGCGGACGAAGCGCATCTGGTCGATGACCCTGCCGCCGCTCGCGCGGATGACGTCCAGGCTGGCCTGGTCCGGGGCCCGCAGGCCGAGCAGCGCACCGACCAGCGTGGTGAAGAAGACCGAGATCCCGGCGAGCGCCTTCTGCGGGGTGCTGCCGTCGAACACGGTGGTCAGGATCGGGCCGATCGCGATGATCGGCAGGCAGTAGGAGGCGACACCGATCTGGAGCAGCACCCGCTCGACCACGGGTACACCGAAGAACAGGATCGCCAGCCCGATCGCCAGGCCGTTGCCGACCAGCCACCCCTGCGCGGCGATCGACACCGTCGCGGTGGCCGACCGCCAGAGCAACTGCCGGTCCTCCCACAGCGCGCGGGCGACCTCCCACGGCGTCGGAACGACACCGCCACGATCAAGGACGGTGACCGCGAGCAGCCACCACAGTGCGACCAGACCGGCGACGCCGACCGCGCCGCCGATCCACGCCGGTGCCGCCGGCCGAGCCGCTGACGGGACGCCCGCTCGCCTGGCCGCCGCGGGGCCGTCCGCCCGTCCGGCCGCCCGGTCGCCTGCTCGTCCGGACGTCTGGCCGACCGCACCTGTCGTGCCGGCCGCCGCGTCGGGCCCGGTGTCACCCTCGCGCGGGTCGGAGTCGGTGGTCGGCACCGAGACCGAGACCCAGGAGGCCGGCGAGGAGGCCGACGACGCGCTCAGAACCAGGTCGGGAACCTCGGGCGGCGCGCTCGGATCGCTCATCCAGAGGCCTGCGCGGGCTCACCGGGACTCGCCCCGGAGAACAGGACGGTGGAGAGCAGGTCGTGCAGCTCGTGGAAACGCGCCGTACGCAGCATCTCCGGTGTCCGCGGGCGCGGCAGGTCGATGCTGACCCGGGCGGCGATCCGTCCGGGCCGGGCGCTCATCACGGCGACGGTGTCCGAGAGGATGACCGCCTCCGGGATGGAGTGCGTCACCAGCACCGTGGTCGTCGCACGCTCGCTCCAGATCCGCAGCAGCTCGAAGTTGAGGCGCTGGCGGGTCATGTCGTCCAGGGCGCCGAACGGCTCGTCGAGCAGCAGCACTCGGGGCTCGACGACGAGCGCGCGCGCGATCGCGACCCGCTGGCGCATACCGCCGGACAGCTGGGCCGGCCGGGCCCGCTCGAACCCGGTCAGGCCGACGAGCGAGATCAGGTCCTTGATGACCAACCGGTTGGCCTTCATCCCGCTGACCTCCAGCGGGAGCCGGATGTTCGCCTCGACCGACCGCCATGGCAGCAGGGCCGAGTCCTGGAACGCGATGCCCAGGTGGTGTGCCCGGCGTGCCACCGCGGGTGCCTCGCCGTGCACGAGAACCTGGCCCTCGGTGGGCGCCTCCAGGTCCGCGAGGATGCGCAGCACGGTCGACTTGCCGCAGCCCGAAGGCCCGATGAGGGTCAGGAAGGAGCCCGCCGCGGTCGACAGGTTGACGTTCTCGAGCGCGACGACCTGGCCGCGGCCCATGCGGAACTCCTTGCGGAGCCCGGCCACGCTCACCCCGGATCCGTCGGATGCGCCCGCCGGGTCCGGGGCCAGGCCGGGAGCCGTTGCAGGCATGGCCGG
The DNA here is from genome assembly GCF_001536285.1 of Parafrankia irregularis. Taxonomy (NCBI): domain Bacteria; kingdom Bacillati; phylum Actinomycetota; class Actinomycetes; order Frankiales; family Frankiaceae; genus Parafrankia; species Parafrankia irregularis. Next base: position 99,173 of record NZ_FAOZ01000015.1, read on the forward strand.
GGTCATCAGACCAGGTCCGGCTTCGCTGCGTAGATCTCCTTGATGATCGACAAGTCGAACAGCTCCTCCGCGGTGATGGCCACGCCAGCGATCCCGAGAGTCCGGATGTTCTCCTCGACCAGTTCGTCGGTGATCGTGAACAGGCCGTTGGCCTTGGTGTCATCTGTGAGGACCAGCTTGTTCTGGTCCTTGCTCTCCAGGACCTGCTCGTCCTCGTCCAGGCCGAGGTCCTTACCGTAGACAGTCGCCGCCAGGTGCGCCCCGAGCGTCGGATCTGCCAACGAGTCCTTCCAGCCACGAATATCGGCGGTCAGCACCGCCTTGATCTTGTCGCGCTCCTTCTCAATCGATTCCGTACGGACCATGTAGGTCTCGGAGACCAGCGGGTAGTTGTGGTCGGCGAGCAGGAACGAGGTGACCTCGAAACCCTTCACCCGCAGCAGGTTCGGTTCGTTGGTGACGAATGAGAACCAGCCGTCCACCGTTCCGGTGGTGAGCGGCAGCGGGTCGAACTCGACCGGCACCTTCTCGATGGATGACGGGTCGATCGAGTTGGCCTTGAGGAAGGACGACCAAACACTCTCATTGGTCGCCTGAACGCCGATCTTCTTCCCGATCATGTCCTCGGGGCCGGAGAGGGGCTTGTCGGCCATGGAGACGATCGCGAACGGGTTCTTCTGATACTGCGCACCAATGATCTTGATGGGCGCGCCGTTGAGGATGGCGTTACCGGTGATATCCGGCGCGGAGATCCCGATGAAGGCCTTCCCGGTCGCCACGTCGGTGTCCTGCGGCGTCGCCGACGGACCACCCGCCATCAGGTTGACCTTGGAGAAGCCGGCCTCCCGGTAGTAACCGCGCTGGTCAGCGATGTAGGCGCCGGCGAACTCGACGTTCTTGATCCACGAGAGGCGCATGTCGAGCGTGCCGAAGCCGCTGCCCCCCGCAGCCGCACCCTCACTGTCGTCATCACCGCAGGCGGCCAGCAGGCTCCCGCCGCCGAGCGCGAGCAGCGCGGCCCCGGCCGACGCCCCCAGACCCGAGCGCAGGAAACCGCGCCGATCCAGACCTCTGGTGCTCCCTGTTGCCACACTAGCCCCCATCGAAAGCCCCCATCGAACGCGCCCACGGCCCCCCGCCGCACCGTTCCCATCCGGCCGGCCCGGGCGGTCCCACGGAGGCTAGAAAGCACGCGTATCCGAGTTATCGCGGTCACGTGAATTGCCAGTAACCACCATGAGGACGGGAGATACCCGACCCGTCCGGAAATCAACGACCGAGCCGGAGAAAACCGATCAAGAGGTCGGCGATGTCACCAGAACGGCAACCGCTCGAAACCGATCCGAAATGAATATATGGGTCGCGCCCCTGCGATCGACACAGCGCGTCTGATCTCGTTGCGGCGAGGTTTACCATCAGTGGCGTACCGGTATCGGTGCACGGCACACCGGTGCCGATGGTGGCACTGTGGTGGCGGTGTGCGGTGCGTGTAGGCTCCGCGATCGTGCTGCTGAGCCCGCATGAACAGGAACGTCTGCTCATCCATGTGGCCGCCGGCCTGGCCCGCGAGCGCCGCGCGCGCGGGCTGCGGCTGAACTACCCGGAGGCGACCGCGCTGATCACCTCCTATCTCCTGGAGGGCGCTCGGGACGGGCGCACCGTCGCCGACCTCATGGCCGCAGGGAGGACCGTGCTCACCCGGGAGGACGTGATGGAAGGCGTCCCGGAGATGCTGGCCGAGGTCCAGGTCGAGGCGACGTTCCCGGACGGGACGAAACTCGTCACAGTCCACGAGCCGATCCCTTGATTCCCGGCGAGATCGTCACCGCCGCCGACCCGGTGCGGCTCAACCCGGGCCGGCCGACCCGCACCCTCGTCGTGCGCAACACCGGCGACCGGCCGGTCCAGGTCGGATCGCACTACCACTTCGCGGCCGCGAACCCGGCACTCGACTTCGACCGGGAGGCGGCCTGGGGGTTCCGGCTCGCCGTCCCCGCCGGTACCGCGGTGCGCTTCGAACCGGGCGCCGAGCGCGAGGTCGAGCTGGTCGAGCTGGTCGGCGCGCGCGTCGTGCCGGGGCTACGCCAGGAATGGGCCGGCCCGCTCGCCGACCGGCACCCAACCGGTGCGCATGAAACCGAGCCTGGAGAGGGGCGAGGATGACCGAGCTGCCGCGGTCCCGGTACGCGACCCTGTTCGGCCCGACCGTCGGCGACCGGGTGCGCCTCGCGGACACCGACCTTTTCATCGAGGTCACCGAGGACCTCAGCCGCGGCCCGGACCACGCGGCCACCGGCGACGAGGCCGTTTTCGGCGGCGGCAAGGTCATCCGCGAGTCGATGGGCCAGGCCCGCGCCACCCGGGCCGAGGGCGCGCCCGACCTGGTGATCACCGGCGCGGTGGTGCTCGATCACTGGGGTGTCGTCAAGGCGGACGTCGGCGTCCGCGACGGGCGGATCATCGCCCTCGGCAAGGCCGGCAACCCCGACATCATGGACGGCGTCCACCCGGATCTGGTCATCGGACCCAGCACGGAGATCATCGCCGGGAACGGGAAGATCCTCACCGCCGGCGCGGTCGACACCCACGTGCACTTCATCTGCCCGCAGCAGGTCCCCGAGGCGCTCGGCGCCGGCATCACCACCCTCATCGGCGGCGGCACCGGGCCCGCGGAGGGCACCAAGGCGACCACGGTCACCGCGTCACCCTGGTACCTGCAGCGGATGCTGTCGTCGATGGACGGCTGGCCGGTCAACGTCGCCCTGCTCGGCAAGGGCAACACCGTCAGCGAAGCGGCGATGTGGGAGCAGCTGCGCGCCGGCGCCGCCGGCTTCAAGCTGCACGAGGACTGGGGCACCACCCCCGCGGCCATCGACGCCTGCCTGCGCGTCGCCGACGCCTCCGGAGTGCAGGTCGCGCTGCACTCCGACACCCTCAACGAGGCCGGCTTCGTCGAGGACACCCTCGGCGCCATCGCCGGCCGGGCCATCCACGCCTACCACACCGAGGGCGCCGGCGGCGGGCACGCGCCGGACATCATCACCGTCGCCTCGTACGGCAACTTCCTGCCCTCGTCGACGAACCCGACCCGCCCGCACACGGTCAACACCCTCGACGAGCACCTCGACATGCTGATGGTCTGCCATCATCTGAACCCTGCGGTGCCCGAGGACCTCGCGTTCGCCGAGAGCCGCATCCGGCCGTCCACCATCGCCGCCGAGGACGTCCTGCACGACCTCGGCGCGATCTCGATGATCGGTTCGGACTCGCAGGCCATGGGCCGGATCGGCGAGGTCGTACTGCGCACCTGGCAGACCGCCCACGTGATGAAACGCCGCCGCGGGCCACTGCCCGGCGACGGCGCCGCCGACAACAACCGGGCCCGGCGCTACGTCGCCAAGTACACGATCTGCCCGGCCGTCGCGCACGGCCTGGACGCCGAGATCGGCTCGGTCGAGGTCGGCAAGCTCGCCGACCTGGTCCTCTACGAGCCGGCGTTCTTCGGGGTTCGGCCGTCGCTGGTCATCAAGGGCGGGTTCATCGCCTGGGCGGCGATGGGCGACGCGAACGCCTCCATCCCGACACCGCAGCCGGTGCTGCCGCGGCCCATGTTCGGCGCGGCCCCCGGGCCCGCCGCGGCCGGCTCGCTGATGTTCGTCGCGCCGGCGGCGCTGGAGGACGGTCTGGACGCCCGGCTGGGCCTGGCCACGCCGATGGTCGCCACCGCGAACGTCCGCCGCCGCGGCAAGGCGGACCTGCCGGAGAACACCGCGACCCCGGACATCCGGGTCGACCCGGACACGTTCACCGTGCGCGTGGACGGCGAGGCCATCGAGCCCGAGCCGGCCACCGAGCTGCCGATGGCCCAGCGCTACTTCCTGTTCTGAGGCGCCCGTCCGGGCCAGCTCGCCAGTCCGGCGGCCCGGGGCCTGCACTGGGCTGAGGCTGGGCTGGGACTGGGCTGGGACTGGGTCCGACCGGTCGTCGAGCGCCGCCGTGCCGCCGGTCCGCTTCCGGCAGTGGTCCCGTCCCGGCGTGTCGCCCTCCGGCGCCGCGTTCTGTCGGAAATCATGTGGACTGCCCGCCATGGCCCGGCACAAGAGAGGCACATCGATGGACGCGACCACGCCCCGAAAAGCCCGGACGCGAGCCACCGTTCCCGCGATCGCCCCGACGACCTACGACGACTTCCGCCAGCCCGTCGACCGGCTGTGTGACGGCATCCCGATGCTGGTGGATCTCGATCACGGCGGCGAAACCCTGGAGCGCAGGTTCCTGGACTTCGCCGCCGGGGCCGTCTACGCACTGTCCGGGCACATCGAGCGGATCGCCCCACACGCCTATCTGCTGATGCCACGCGGTGTCGAGCTGCCTCCCGAGGACGTCCACCACCTGCGCGAACAGCACCTGGCCAGCCGGCACGCGCCGGCGCCCGGCATCAGCGTGCGGCGTTTTTGATGAACTGCCGCCGGTAGGCCGCCTGCTCACCCGCGAAGAACGAGCCGCGGACATGGCGGCGCCTGGTGTCGTCGTCGGTCGCCCGCGCCGCCGAATGCCACAGGTAGCCGTCATGCAGCAGGACGTCTCCCCGCTCGGCGTAGACGGCGATCTCCCCCGGCACCTTCTCGAAGCCCAACGGCATCTCGAACGGCGGGGCGGTGTCGGTGTATCCCCCGGTCGGGCGGGCGTCGGCGGGGACCGTCACCCCGTTGACGTTGCGGTAGGGGGCCGGTGTGGCCCATCGGTGGCTTCCGGGCACAACCCGCAGGAACCCGTTGGCCGGGCTCGTCGCGTCGATGTGGATGGTGATGGCCAGTCCGGGCCAGACGTCGAGGCTCGGCATCGCCTGCCAGTCGGAGTGCCAGCCGATGCGGGTGTAGCCGGACTCCCGCCCCGGTCGGGCGTCCTGGTAGACGACCCCGGTCTGCTCCGAGCCGCTGAGCCAGATCCGGGCGCCGATCAGCCGGCGGATCACCCCGGTCAGGACCGGGTCCTCGGCCGCCTCGCCCACGGCGGACGCCAGCTCCTGGATGTGCTCGACGTAGTTGACGAACCGCTCGGCCTTCGCGGCATCGTCGAGGTACTGCGTGGAGCCGTAGCGGGCCGACAGGTCGCCGGTGAGCACACCGGCCTGCGCGGCCTCGCACTCCTGCTCCATCCGGGCGATGAGCTTCTCCCCCAGCAGATCACGCAGGATCACAAAGCCGTGCTGCTGGTAGAACGCCTCGATCTCGTCCAGATCCAGGTTCGTAGCCAGGTTCGCGGCCCTAACCCCCGCCCGGTCCGCCGCCCGGTCCGCGGCTGGCGTCGGCGCCGGGCCCGGCCCACCGGTCGAGCCGGGAGCACCTGCCGCGCCAGGGGCACCGGCCCGGAAGACCCCGGGCTCGGCGAACGGTGTGAGTACGGACGATCCCATCCACTGCCTCCAGCGACGCCTCGGCACCCACACCCACCGGGCCAGGCACGGCCGTGGACGACGGGCAACCGCAGATCCAGGAACCGCCGGTCGGCCTGGACCGCCCGACTGTCTGCCGCCCACTCTAAAAACACAGTGTTACGCCCGTTGTCACCTCGGGCCGATCGTGACCGTGGCGACTACCTGGCGGATCCTTCTGGTCGGGGAGTCCTCGTCGAAGGCGCCCGCCGATCCCACCCGGGGGATCCCGCACCGCCGCGCAGCACCAGCAATTCATCCTCAAGAGGCGCAAAAGGGGTGCAGGCTCACCTGGCGGCCAGCAAGAAGGAAGGATCCTGGTCGTCGGAACGACCAGAACCGTTCACTCTTGCGACTCGCCAGACCGGGCCACCGAGCCGCCGGGGTCCGGGGTCCGGGGTCCGGGGTCCGGGGTCCGGGGTGCCGGCTATCGGGAGTCCGGCCACGTTGCCGGCGGTCAGCGCCGCTTCGACGATCGGTGCGAACCACCCGAGCCCGACGATTTCGACGAACTCGAGCCCGAGCTCTTACGGTCGCACTCCCACTCGTGGTCGTCGTCGTCCCAGTCCGCCACGTAGCCGGCCTTACAGCTCGGCTTCGGCGGACGATCCGAGCAGGCGGCCACTCCCGAGGACACCGCCAGTGCCCCCACCAGGGCCAACGCGACGCGCGCATTTCCGCTGCGGCGCAGGCCCGGACGGTGTCTCTGCTGCATCGACATCGGCCGAGACTGGCATGGCCGGGCGCCGAGCGTGGGCGATATGTCGCAGAAGCGACCTGACGCCGATCCGTCCACGCAGTCCGGGGGCGGGCCGAACGGCCCGAGCATGGTGGACAAGGATAGGTGGCATGAATGCGGATCCGACCACGACAGGTCACGTAGAGGCACGGGCCGCCTTGCTGCTGCTGGCAGACGGTCGACTGCCCGCGGGCGGCCATGCGCATTCCGGCGGGGTGGAGGCCGCCGTGCTCGGTGGCGACATCACCGGGCTCGACGACCTCGCCGAGTTCCTGCGCGGCCGGCTCGCGACCGCAGGCCTGCTCGCCGCCTCCTTCGCCGCAGGGGTCTGCCGCGCGGTCCACGCCGCCGCCTCGGCCGCCGCAGCCGCCTCTGCCAACCCCGCCGGCCCTGCCAACCCCGCCGGCCCTGCCGAACCAGCGCACGCGGCCGGGACGAAGGACGTCCCGCTGCTGGATGTCCTGGCGGCGTTCGATGACGAGGTCGACGCCCGCACCCCGTCGCCGGCGCAGCGTGCCGCCAGCCGGGCGCAGGGCCGGGCGCTGATGCGGGTGGCCCGGGCCGCCTGGCCGGTACCCACCCAGCCGAGCGCACCGCATCACTGTGTGGCGCTCGGCCTGGTCGCCGCCGCCGCCGGCCTCGAACCACGCGACGCGGCCCTCGCCGCCGCCCACGCCTCGGTCAACGGCCCGGCGACGGCTGCCGTCCGGCTCCTCGGCCTCGACCCGCTGGCCGTCACCGGTCTGCTCGCGGAGATCGCCGCCTCGGTGGACAGCACCGCCTTCAAAGCCGACCAGGCGTCCCTCGGCTCCCCCGCCAGCCTTCCCGCCGGCAGCGCACCGCACCTCGACCTGCTCTCCGAACGGCACCGGACGGCCCAGGTCCGCATGTTCACGTCCTGAGAGCCTGGTCCTCAGGTTGGGCCGGGCCTGCCGGACGGCGTGCTCGCGGCGAAGGCGGCCGAGGTCAGCTCGCGGAAGCAACGCAACGCGTCGTCGCCCGTCAGATGGCCGGAGATCTCCAGGCTCACCGCGCCGTGCGCGGCGGCGTGCAGGAGCCACGCGACGGCCTCGGGGTCGCCGGCACGCAGCAGCCCGGCGCCCATCGCGTCGCGCATCGCGTCGACGAGAACGGCCATCCTCGCCCAGGCGGCGGCGAGCGACTCCGGGCCGGGCCGGAATGTTATCGATCACGCGCTTCGGTCCTGTCCCAGAGGCGCGCGAGTCGGTGCGGCGCGGGCGGGGGTTACGCTTCGCAAGCAGGATCGGAGCAGGCAGACGGGCAAACGGGCAGGTAGGCAGGCCGGCTGGCCGCGGAGCACACCGCGCGCGGAACACCGAGCACCAGCGGAACACCCGGCACAGGCAGGAACAGGAGCGACGACCGGTGCACCTTGATCACGATCGACGTGGCGCGGTAGGCGGCTCGCTGGTAGACGGGGCGGGCCTGCCCTCGCCCAGCTCCGCGGCCGAGTCGGGACCGCGCTGGCAGAGCCCGCCCGGCACGCCCGCCGGGCCGCCGCCGACGGACCGCGCCCTTCGCGTCGGAGTCGGCGGTCCGGTCGGGAGCGGCAAGACGGCGCTGGTGGCGGCGCTGTGCCGGGTGCTGGCAGGCCGGGTCCGCCTCGCGGTGGTGACGAACGACATCTACACCACCGAGGATGCCGACTTCCTGCGCGCCGCCGGGGTCCTCGACCCCGTCCGGATCCGAGCCGTCGAGACGGGCTGCTGCCCGCACACGGCGATCCGGGATGACATCACGGCCAACCTCGACGCGGTCGAGGACCTGGAGGCCGAACTCGGCCGGCTCGACCTCATCCTGGTCGAGAGCGGCGGTGACAACCTCACGGCGACGTTCAGCTACGGCCTGATCGACCGGCAGATCTTCGTGATCGACGTCGCGGGAGGCGACAAGGTGCCCCGCAAGGGCGGGCCCGGCGTCGCCAACAGTGACCTGCTGGTCATCAACAAGACCGACCTCGCCCCGCTCGTCGGCGCCGACCTGGAGGTCATGGCCCGCGACGCGGCCGCCATGCGCGGCGAGCGCGCGGACCGCCCGGTGCTGTTCACCAACCTCCGCTCCGACACCGGGGCCGCGGATGTCGCCGACTGGGTGCTCGCCCAGCTGCCGTCGCCCGCCCACCCCCGCTGAGCCCGCGCCGGTGACAGCAACGGCGGCAACTGCGGCAGCGACGGCGACGACGCCCGATCCCGCCCCGACGACCAGGCTGTCGGCCCCGTCCCGCACGACCGTTCGGGCACGCGCGGCCCTGCGCGTCGAGCTGGACGCCGGCGGCACCGCCAGGATCGCCGAGCTGCGTTCCGCGGTGCCCGTGATCCTGCGGCGCACCGGCGGGTCGGGGCGAGTGGTGGTGATCCACCTCGTGGGTGGTGCCGGCGGCCCGCTTGCCGGCGACGACCTCGGCCTCGACATCACCGTGGGCGCGGGGGCGCACCTGGTCGTGCGGTCGGTGGCCGCAACCGTGGCGCTGCCCGGTCACGGCGCCGGGCCGTCGACGTTCGCAGTGCATGCGCAGGTCGGCCCGGCGGCGGCGCTGAGCTGGCTCCCCGAGCCGACCGTGGTCGCCGCCGGCGCCCGGCACCGGATGACCACCGAGATCACCCTCACGCCGGACTCGTCGCTGCGCTACCGCGAGGAGATCCTGCTCGGCCGGTTCGAGGAGCCGGGCGGCAGCCTGACGACCTCACTGCGCGTGGACGTCGACGTCGACCGGGCAGCACCCCCGGCACCCTCCGTGCACCCGGCGTCTCCGGCGCCGCGGCGGCGGCCGCTGCTGTGCCAGGAGCTCCGGCTGGGCCCGGACCTGCCCGGGGCAGCCGGTCCGGCCGTGCTCGCCGGCGCGCGGGCCATTGGTTCGGTCCTGGTCGCGGGCCCCGCTACCAGCTTCGATTCGGCTACCGGTTCCGGCTCGGTGGCGGACGGGGTCGCTCTGCTGCGGCTGGCCGGACCGGGTGCGCTCGTCAGCGCGCTGGCGGGCGACGCGGTGACGCTGCGCCGCCGCCTCGACTCACTGGCCGGACCGCTCGCCGGCGACCTGGCCGACATACCCGCCGACACCTGGTAACGCCTACGCCTGGCACTGCCGACTTCTGGCAGCGCCAGGACCGGTGGCTGGTCCTGGCAGCGCCAGGGCCGGTGGCTGCGACGGGCCCGCGAGCCGGGTCCGTCAGGCTTCCAGCCGGTATCCCATGCCACGTAGGGTGGTGATGCAGCCCGCACCGATCTTGCGTCGAAGGTAGCCGACGTAGACGTCCACGATGTTGCTGCCGGGGTCGTAGTCGTAGCCCCAGACCGCCGAGAGGAGCTGTTCGCGGGCGAGCACCTGGCCCGGGTGGCGCAGGAACATCTCTGCGAGCAGGAACTCTCTGGCCGTCAGGTCGATCGTCCGGCCGCCCACCTGCGCCTGGCGGGTGCGCAGGTCGAGGCTGACATCCCGGACCCGCAGCACGGTCGGCTCCGGCGCCCGGTCGCCACGCAGTCGCAGCCGGACGCGGGCCAGCAGCTCCTCGAAACGGAACGGCTTGGTCATGTAGTCGTCGGCTCCGCCTTCCAGCGCCGCCACCGTGTCACGCACGCCGTCCCGCGCGGTCAGGACGACCACGGGAGCGGCCACGCCGGCCCCGCGCAGCCGCCGCAGCACCGAGAAGCCGTCGATGTCCGGCAGGCCCAGGTCGAGGACGACCAGGTCGATCCCGCCCTGCAGGACGAGGTCCAGCGTGGACGCCCCGTCGCGGGCACAGACCGTCAGGAACCCGTTGGCGCGCAGGCCCTTCTCGATGAAGGAGGCGATGCGGGACTCGTCCTCGGCGATCAGTACCCGGTGGGCCATGTCAGTCACCCTCCCGAGCCAGGTCACTCCCCCGGGTGGTACCCACCCGCGCCCCACCGGCCGGCCCCTGGCGAGGCACCGTCAGCTCGAAGGTCGCGCCGTCGCCGGGCTCACCGAGCACGCGGACGTCCCCTCCGTGCGCGACCGCGATGGCGCGCACGATGGCCAGGCCGAGCCCGGCGCCCTCGGACGACCCACGACCGGGCTGACCGCGCGCAAACCGCTCGAAGATCCGCTCCCGGTCCCCGGGCACGACACCCGGCCCGGTGTCGGTGACCCAGAAGCACACCCCGTCGGCGTACGGGCGGGAGCCGAGGCGCACCTCGTCGCCGGTGTCGGTGTTCTGCACGGCGTTCTGCGCGAGCTGGACGACCGCCTGCGTGACACGATGGCGGTCCATCACCGCGGTGCCCGGGCACGTCCCCGACAGTCGCCACCGCCGTGACGCCAACGCGCAGACCCGCGACATCAGGTCATCGGTGAACGCGGTCAGGTCGACCTCCGCGACCTGGAGGAAGTCGGGCCGCCGGGCCTTCGCGAGCGTCAGCAGGTCGTCGACCATGCGGCTCATCCGGTCAAGCTCGTCGGTGACCAGGGCGACGGTCTCCGTGCGTTCCGCCGGGTCGTCGGAGAGCAGTTCCAGGTGCCCGCGGATGATCGTGATCGGGGTACGCAGCTCGTGCCCGGCGTCGTCGACGAACGCCCGCTGGGTCGCGAAGGCGTCCTCCAGGCGATCGAGCATGCCGTTGAAGGTGCGCGCCAGCTCCGCGATCTCGTCCCGGCCCGCCACGGGGATCCGCCGGGAGAAGTCCGTGTCGCTGATGACCTGGGCGGTGCGGCGTAGTTCCCGGACCGGAGCGAGTACCCGGCCCGCCACCAGCCAGCCGCCGGCTCCGGCCAGGGCGAGGGCCGCGAACCCGACGATCGCCAGCACCCGGACCACCTCCCCCACCTCGGCCCGCTCCCGGTCGACGAAGACCGCCGCGGCAAACACTCCCCGCTCCGGCGCGCCCGCCACCTGGACCGGGACCGTGGCGAACCGAACCTCGCCGGCCGGCGTCCGGATCGTCCCGTAGCGCGGCTGCGGGTCCGCGGCGAACGCCGCGACCACCTGCCGGTCGCTGTCCAGGCGATAGACCGGCTCCTCGGCGCTGCGCCGGAACGGTGCGCCGTCGACGAGCGCGAGCATGGTCTCGTTGGGCCCCGGAATCGTGCGCTCCAGATGTGCCTGGAGCAGGTCACGCACGTTCGAGAACGGCTGGGAGGTGCGCGGGTCGACGGGGGCCGTCGCGAGCCGGCGCAGCTCGGCGACCTGGCGGGCCAGGCCACGGTCGACCCGCTCGTCCACCCGAGCTAGCAGCACCTCGCGCGAGACCAGCACCGACCCCGCAAGGGCCACGGCCACCAGCAACACCTGCCAGCCGAGGATCCGCAGGCGCGCCGAGGTCGTCACGTGTCGCGTGGCACGGCGGGTCCGGAACGGCCTCACGGCCCACCAGCCTGGTCGAGGCAGCCCTCGACGCGCATGTGACGCTGATGAGAACTCGCTCATCTCCGCGTCGTGAACAGCTCGGTCACGGGGTCGAGCTGGCCCGCGGGGGCGGCACCGTGACCGCCGGCTCGGGCCCGGCCGCCGGCTCGGGCGCCGCCGACTGCTCGGGCGCCACGGCGGCCGGCAGCGGGCGGACGGTCACCGCCGGGACTCCGCCGACGGCGCCAGCACGCGCCAGCTCCTCCGTGCCCTGGCGCGACTCGACCATCTCCGCGAGCCGACGCCGAGCGTCCTCGTCCAGCACGGCGCCGGGCACCTCCTCGGGCCGCACCGGCACCGGCTCGGCGGAGACACCGCCCGGCCTCGGTGTCGGCGTCGGGGCGCCCGCGGGCAGCAGGATCGGGCCGCCGAGATCAGGCGGCGGCGGCATGCTGCCGCCGGTGACCGCGACTCCGAACCCGGGTACGACGATCGCCGCCGCGACCACCGCGGCCAGCACGACGCCCGGGGCCGCCGTCGGCAGCCTGCGGCGGATCTCCCTGGAGGTGGCACGGACTCGGGTGGCCGGCCGGTGGCGCCCGTCACGCCGAATGCGCCTCATAGCCACAAAGGCTAACGGGATGTTCACAAACGTCTCCACCACACACGCTTCTCCGGCACCGCGCCGCGGACACTCCGTCAGGGCGCCGCGGACTCGCCGGCTGGCTCCGGGGCCGGAGCCAGCCCGGAGCCGGAGTCGGAGTCGGAGCCGGAGCCGGAGCCGATGAGAAGGCTCTCACCGGTGGCTCACCCCCAACCCACGGTCAGCGACGAGCGTCGTTCCCATGCCGGGGGTCGCCGCGGCACGGGACTACCGAAGCGAGGTCATGACTCGATGGGTCACAACGCTGATGCTGACGATCGCGCGGTTCATCGGCGCACCGGCACCGGGCACGGCCGGAGTGCCGCGGGGCGCAGGGTGCCGCGGGCCGGATCCAGGCTGCTGGGCACGGTCGGGCTGGCCGCGGCGCTGGTCGGTGCCGGCGCTGGTGCCGCACACGCCACGGGCACCACAGCCACCCCCAGCCCGGCACCCAGGCCGGCCTCGGTAGCCGGGCAGGCCGCGGCCCCGCCGTCGGTTCCCGTCAGCGCCGGTGAGGCGGCCGCCGGGGCCACCACCATCCCCAGCCCCCGGGCCGAAGCGCCGTTGCCCACGGTGCGAGACGCCGCCCCGGTACCGGCGGAGGTGGTGGTCGCGCCCACCTGCGATCAGGCAGGTGCGGGGGCCTCCCCGGCGGAGCAGGCCGCGGCCCGTCGCCGCTGCGCCGACGCGGCCCTCGACGGCGACTCGGCCCTTCCGGTCGGCGGCGTCGACACGGGCGCCGGCGGCACAGCGCGCACAGACACGGGCACAGGCACAGGCACAGGCACAGCGACCGCACCCGCCACCCTCGCGGCCGGCCGGGCCGGCGCGACCGACGCGGCCGGCCAGACAGGTCTCGCACCGGCCGCGGGCGGCGCTGGCCTCGGCGCACTCGCCGCCGTCGGCGCCACGCTCACCGGCCTCGGCCTACGGCGGCGCCGGGCCGGGGTGAACGGCTGATCGTGGCCAGAACGGGAGCCGGTCACGCGCCCCGGGGCAGAAGCGGGGCGAGACCTCAAGGCGTGGCCGGATCCGGGCGCGAAGGCCGGGGCACGGCGGAACCGGGCGCGAGGGCCGGGGCACGGCGGCGACGCTGGCTGCCCGCGGCGGCGCTCGCAGTTCTGCTTCCCTGGTCGGTGTGCTGCGGTGCGCGGCCGGCGGAACGGCCGGCCGCACCATCGGTGAGCGGGACCGTTCCGGCCAGCCGGCCGGTGGGGGACGCGGCCCCCACCGGCGGCACGCGGGCCGCGGCCGGCCCCACCCCGGGCACAGCCGCACGGACGAGCACAGGCCTGGGCGCGGGCCAGGTCGCCGAACCGGTGCGGGTCCGGATCCCGGCGATCAGCGTCTCCGCGCCCGTCGTGTCGCTGACCCTCGACGACAGTGGACGGCTGCGAGCCCCGTCCAGGTTCGAGGAGACCGGGTGGAACGCCGCCGGCCCGGAGCCGGGCGAGCCGGGCACAGCGGTGATCGCCGGCCACGTGGATTCGCGGACCGGCCCGGCGGTGTTCTTCCGCCTGCGGGAGCTCGTCGCCGGTGATCGCGTGGAGGTCGAGCGGGCCGACGGTTCGTCCGCGGTCTTCGTGGTGCGCCGGCGGGCCTGGTTCCCGAAGGATGCCCTGCCCGCCGCCGAGGTGTACGGCCCCACCGGCGCGCCGGAGCTGCGACTGATCACCTGCGGCGGTGTCTTCGACCGGGCCCGGTCAAGCTACCGGGACAACCTGGTGGTGTTCGCCGACCTGCCCTGACCCGGCCGGCCGGGTCAGGGCTCCTCGCCGGTCCGCCGGCCGGCCTCGATGCGACCATCAGCCCGGTCCGGGACGGGGCCGCCCTCAGGCTGCTGCGCAGTCCCGGTGGTCTCGGTGTTCTCGTCCGCGCGCTGGCGGACGACGTTCCCTGCCTGCGCCGCCGGCTCGACGCGCTGGCCGGCCCGCTTTCCTTCGGGGGCCGCGTAGGTGCGCCCCTTCCACGCGGCGCCCCGGCCGGCCCGGTGCCGGCGGGCGGAGTCGATGGTCATGGCGAGATAGAGCGCGGCGGTGAAGGGCAGCGCGAGTGCGCTGCGCGCCGGCTGGCCGTAGTACCGCAGCATCGGCGTGTAGGTGGTGATCATGATCGACCAGGCCAGCAGGCCGGCGGCGGCGACCGCGACGTCACCCGCGGCGATCCCGACCACGGTCGCGGCCACCGGCGCCACGAAGACCACGGCGAGCCCGAACACGGTGCCGACCAGCAGCAGCGGAGACCAGAAGAGCTGCGCGTAGGCGGTGCGCGCCACCATGTCCCACAGGTCCGCCAGACGCGGGTACGGCCGGCGGCTGGACACGTGGTCCGCGAGCCCAAGCCAGGTTCGCCCGCGCTTGTTCTTGATCAGCCGAGCGAGCGTGACATCGTCGATCACGGCGTCCCGGATCGCCTCGATGCCACCGGCCTCGATCAGCGCCCGCCGGCGGACGAGGGAACATCCCCCGGCCGCCGCGGCGACCCGTGACCGCGGATTGTTCGACCGCCGGAACGGATAGAGCATCGCGAAGAAATAAACGAAGGCCGGGACGATCAGCTTCTCCCAGCCGGTGCTGACCCGCAGCTTGGCCATCTGCGAGACGAGATCCAGCCGCTGGTCGGTCGCCGCCCGGACCAGCGCGCGGACCGAGCCCGGTTCATGGCCGATGTCAGCGTCCGTGAGCAGCAGGAAGTCCACCGGGCCGGCCGCGGCGACGCCGTGCCGGAGCGCCCAGAGCTTGCCGGTCCAGCCGGCGGGCGGCTCACTGGACCCGATGACGGTCAGTGTCACCGCGCCCCCCGAGCCGGCACCGTCCAGGCCGGCACCGTTCAGGCCCGCGCCGTTCAGGCCCGCGCCGTTCAGGCCCGCGCCGTTCAGGCCCGCGCCGTTCAGGCCCGCGCCGTTCAGGCCCGCGCCGTTCGGGCGGTCGGCCGCGGCCTGCGCGGCCAGCTTCTGGGCGATCTCGCCCGTCCCGTCCGTACTGGCGTCGTCCACCAGGACGATGCTCAGCGGGCCGGGGTAATCCTGGGTCAGTAGCGAGGGCAGCGTGAGGGGCAGCACGTCGGCCTCGTCCCGGGCGGGGACCACCGCGACGACCGACGGCCACTCGCCGGACGGTTCCGCCCCGTCGACACGCGGCAGCCGCTGATCCGTGCGCCAGAAGAACCCCCAGCCCAGCGCCAGAAAGACCCACGAAGCGAGCGAGATCAGCGCGATCACCAGCAGTGGAAGCACGCCAGGCAGGATGCCACACGGCCACGACCCCCGAACTCGCCAGGACGGATCAATCCCGCACCGTCCCGGCTGGTGCGCCACGGCGCTGTTACACCCGCCTTCCCCCAGTCCGCCTGGGCTCCGAACGGGCTCCGAACGGGGTTGCGCGAGCGCAAGCTCACACCGAGAAGGGCCCTGATTTTCGGTTTTGGGCTCGCTATCGACTCAGACAGATGCTTTACTAAATTTAGTTGTATGAACCAACCAAGGGAGGTTCGTCACGTCGACCTCGACGACTTCGCCCGACCTGCCGGGCGGCCACAGACCCAGCGCGGCCGAGCGCGCGCCGAAGACCCGCAGGGACACACCGGAGGAGCTGCGCCAGCGGAAAGCCAGCCCGGCCGGGCTGACGCACCGGGAGACCATGCTGGCCCTCACCGGCCTGCTGCTCGCCCTGTTCGTCGCCATGATCTCGTCGACGGTCGTGACGAACGCCCTACCAAAGATCATCTCTGATCTGCACGGCAGCTCGACCAGCTACACCTGGGTGGTCACGGCGACGCTGCTCGCGATGACCGCCACCACACCGATCTGGGGCAAGCTGGCGGATCTGTTCAACCGCAAGCTCCTCGTCCAGACCGCGCTCACGATCTTCGTCCTGGGCTCGGTGCTCGCCGGGATCTCGACGTCCACCACCATGCTCATCTCCTTCCGGGTGGTGCAGGGCATCGGCGTCGGCGGGCTGTCCGCTCTGGTGCAGATCGCGATGGCCGGCATGATCGCTCCGCGGGAGCGGGGCCGCTACAGCGGCTACCTGGGCGCGACGTTCGCCGTCGCCACCATCAGCGGCCCGCTGATCGGCGGCGTGATCGTCGACGTCCCCGGGCTGGGCTGGCGTGCCTGCTTCTACCTGGGCCTGCCCATCGCCGTGGTCGCGTTCGTGGTGCTCCAGCGCACGCTGCAGCTGCCGTCCGTGCGCCGCGACGTCTCCATCGACTACCTCGGCGCGACGCTGATCGCCGCCGGCGTCAGCTGCCTGCTCATCTGGACGTCCCTCGCGGGGTCGAGCTTCGGCTGGGTCTCGGGTCAGTCCGCGCTCCTGCTCGGCGGCGGTCTGGCCCTGCTCGCGGTCGCCGTGGCGGTCGAGGCGCGAGCGAAGGAGCCGATCGTCCCGCTGCGACTCTTCCGCGACCGGACCATCGTTCTCACGATCATCGCCAGCGCCTGCGTCGGCACCGTGATGTACAGCGCCAACCTGCTGTTCAGCCAGTACTACCAGCTGGGCCGGGGCAAGAGCCCGACGCTGTCGGGCCTGCTCACCATCCCGATGGTCGGCGGCCTGGCGATCGCCTCCCTGATCGCGGGGCGCATCATCACCGAGACGGGCCGCTGGAAGCGCTTCCTGGTCCTGGGAACGATCCTCATCGGCGCGGGCCTGGGCCTGCTCGGCACCGTCAGCGACCACACGCCGCTGGTGACGGTGTCGCTGTTCGCCTGCCTGATGGGCGCGGGGCTCGGAATGGTGCAGCAGAACCTGGTGCTCGCCGCCCAGAACTCCGCCTCCGCGGCGGATCTGGGGTCCACGAGCTCGGCCGTGGCGTTCTTCCGCAGCCTCGGCGGCTCGGCCGGTGTGGCGGCCCTCGGCGCGGTGCTCAGCACCCACGTCAGCAACGCCACGATCTCCGGGCTGCGCGCAAACGGTCTTCCCGCCGACACTCTTGGGGACGGACGCTCCGTACCCGACCCGTCCAGGCTGCCCGACGCGGTGGCCTCGGTCGTGCATCACGCCTACGGCCTGGGCGTCGCGGATGTCTTCCTGATCTGCGTCCCGCTGGCTGTGTTGGCGCTGCTCACGGTCCTGTTCATCCCCGAGGTGCAGCTGAGGTCCGGCGCGGGGGTTGAGACGGTCGAACGTGTAATGACGAAGCTGCCGGCCCGCGACCGCCACGACGACGGTCTCGATCCGGATGTGGAACTGGCCGCCTGGCGGCCGACGGCCGGTGCATCGCCAGAACCTGCACCATAATCAAGGGGTGACACGCAGCCGTCGGCCCGAACAGACGGGCGATACCCGTCAGGTACTGCTGGCTGCGGCCCGCCGCAGGTTCGCCGAACAGGGCTATGCCGCCACCGGCACCGAAGAGATAGTCGCGGACGCACGGGTCACCCGAGGAGCGCTGTACCACCACTTCCGGGACAAGGCCGACCTGTTCCGGACCGTGATGGAACAGGTCGCCATGGAGGTCGCCGAGCAGCTTGTCGCGGGTGAGCTCGCCCGCGGTGCCGAGCTGCCCAGCGACGCCTGGACGCAGCTGCGCACGGGCTTCCAGTCCCTGCTCGACATCTCGACCACGGACAGTGACTTCCAGCGCATCGTGCTCATCGACGGCCCGGCGGTCCTCGGTAACGACGCCTGGGACCAGTTGGTCGAGCAGCACGGCTACCGGCTGCTCTCCGAGTGGCTCGAGCGGGCGGCGGCCGAGGGCCGCATCGATCCGCTGCCGGTCGCTCCGCTCACCCGGCTGGTCGCGGCGCTGCTGTCCGAGGCGAGCCTCTACACCGCGCGGGCCGCGGATCCCGACCGGGCCCGGACCGAGGTCGGGATCGTGCTGGACCGCCTGCTGCGCGGTCTCGGTCGCCGTGGCGGCGACCTGGCCGACCAGCCAGCGGTCAGCGCCGGCGCCCCACATGGCCACGTCTGATGCCTGACGACTGACTCCCCACCGACGACTGACCCCCCACCCGGGCGGTTCAGTCGGTCGGGTGCCTCCGTCCGCCGAGCGGCTCAGTCGGGCAGGTTCAGCAGGCGGCAGGCGTAGCGGAAGACCTGTTCCCGCAGGATCTGCGGATCGATCGCGGCGAGGCCGGGCTGGCCGACCGCGGTGATGACCCCGACCAGTATCGCGGCGGGGATGCGCGAGTCGTTCTCGCGCTCCTCGCCGAGGCGGTCGGCGCGGACGGCGCCGGCGTCCACGCCGACCGCGCCGGCGTCCTCGTTGACGAGCAGCGTGTAGATGCGCTCCGTCAGCCCGCGGAACGGCTCATGCTTCATGAGGATCCGCGTCATCACCGGGTCACCGCGCCACGCGCTGACCCCCGCGCGGTTTCGCACCGCGAAGTCGATCAGCTGCTGTAGCAGCACTCGACGCGCCTCGACCCGGTCCTGCGCCGCCTCGGCCCGCTCGACGGCGGCCTCAAGCGGGACCGAATGGTAGTCGGCCGTGGCGATGACGATCTCTTCCTTGGTCCTGAACTGGTGGTAGATCGCCGCCTTCGTGACCCCCATCCGGTCGGCGATCATCTGCAGCGTGGTGCCGGCGACCCCGTTGTCGGCAAAGAGGTCGAGGGCGGCGGTGAGGACGCGGACCTGCGCCGGGCTGTAGCTGATCTCAGCCAGGCGGACGGCAGGCCGGGCCGTGGTCGTCGGGCGCATCGCCCCAGGCTAGTTGCCCGGCGAAACAGCTGGATAGCCGGTCAGCTAGTCGACCGCCCCAGGCCCGGTGACCTGCATTTGTTGCCGGCCGCCCGGGCCGGATAGCCGATCAGCTAGACAGCTGGATAGCCGATCGACTACTCTGCCGCCCCATGAGACCTGTGAACGGCGAGCGGATCATCTTATGGACGCTGCCCGCAGCCGCGGTCCTGTGGGTCGCCGCGTTTTTCCTCTTCCCCGGTTTTCTACCACCGATGTCGCCGCGCTCCTCAGCCGACGAGGTCGCGGCCTTCTACCGCGAAAACACCGCCCGCGTCCGCTACAGCATGATTGTTTTCAACTGGTTCTGCGTGGCGCTGATCCCGATCCTGATGCTGATCGTGGAGCGGATGCGCGGTATGACACAGCGAACCCCGGTCCTGCGCTACTGCATGATCGGCTGCGCCGGCGCAGCACCCATCGCCTTTCTCACCGCGAGCGTGTTCTGGCTCCTGGCGGCCTTCCGGCCCGAGCGCGCACCGGAGCTCACCCAGCTCTACAACGACCTCGCCTGGATCACACTGACCTGCGGAGTTCCTTTTCTGGTGGCGCAGAGCCTTTTCCTGGCGGTCGCCATCTACCTGGATCGGCAGGAGACCCCGGTCTTCCGGACATGGATCGCGCATTTCAACGTCGCGGTCGCGGTCGCGCTTGTTCCGGCCGGTTTCGCGGGCCTGGCGCACAACGGCGTTTTCGCCTGGGACGGATTCCTGGCGTTCTGGGTCCGGAACAGTGCCATTGCACTCTGGATCATCGTGATGTCGATCGTTCTGGCGCGGGCGGTACCGCGTGACGGCGCCGCGGCCGAGGCCACCGCATGAGGCCCTTCGCCCGGGGCGACAACCCGAAGCGTGAGCTCTGGCTGATGTGGTTCGCGGTACTCGCGTTCTACCAGCTGTACACGGTCGTCTTCTTCGTGCTCACCCGCACCCAGCCACCCGGCAGCCCGTCGTACACCGCGGCCGAGGTCCCCGGATGGTTCGCGAGCCATCATGACGGGCTGCTCGTGGGACTCGCGCTGATCTTCGTTCTCGGCGGCCTCTCGGCGACGTCCATCGCCCTGATCACCTACACGATCCGGCGGATGTCGGTCAGCCGCGCGTTCGCCTACTCCTACCTGATTCTCTACTCGGTGAGCGCGGTCCCGGGCTTCCTGTTCATCTGCGTGGCGCTGACCGCCGGAGCCATGCGGCCGGAACGCGACCCACGGTTGCAGCAGTGGCTCTACGACCTCGGATTCCTGTCGTTCTCCGGCACCATGGGCGTCTTCCTCGTCGGCTCCCTGGTGTGGATGGCCGCGATTCTCCTCGACCGCAACCGGGTCTTCCCGAAGTGGTTCGGCTACCTGAACCTCTGCAACGCCGTCACCGAGGTCGTCGTCGCACCGGCCTGGATCTTCGACCGCGGCGTCTTCGCCTGGAACGGTCTGATCGCCTGGTGGATCAATGTGGTCGTCTTCGGGATCTACACCGGCGTCTTCATCAACCTGCTGCGAAACGTGATCATCCGCGAGGACTTCGGTACCGGCCCGCTGCCCGACCTCCCGCCCAGGCAGACCCGCCGGAACACGGCGGCGGCGGAGGCGGCCTCATGACGACCACGCAGGCGCCGCCCGTCGAGGCGGCGAAGGCCCGGCGGGTGCCCGGCCAGCCGGACATGTGGGTCCTCGTTCTCGTCGAGTCCCTCATCTTCACGTCCTACTTCGGCGTGTACCTCTTCTACCGTGCCCAGCACGAGGCGGCCTTTCTCCAGGAGCAGGCACACCTCGACCTCTGGCTCGGGATCATCGACACCATCGTCCTGCTGACGAGCTCGTGGTCGGTCGCCCGCTGCGTCCAGAACGCACGCGCGGGCCGTTACCGGGCGGCCGTGCGGGACGCCTGCGTCACCGCCGCGCTGGGTCTGCTCTTCCTCGCCCTCAAGATCGCGGAGTGGGCCGGGCACATAACCGCGGGCCACACCCTGACCAGCGGCGAGTTCTTCACGCACTACTTCTTCCTCACCGCGATCCACGCCGTCCACCTGATGGTCGGACTCGTCGTCGTCGGCATCGTGGTCCGTCAGCTCGCCGATCCCCGGCGACGCGACCAGCAGGTGGTCGAGACCTGCGCCACCTACTGGCACACGGTCGACTTCCTCTGGGTCCTGATCTTCGCACTGCTCTACGTCGCGAGGTGATCCGTGCTCAGCGCATCGAACAAGAGGCTTTTCGCCGCCTGGATCGTCCTGTCGGCCATCACGGCCGCCTACCTGTGGATCGATCATTCCGCGGACGATCACGGCACCCCGATCGCGAGCACCTCGGCCACGGTCGGCGCGATCGTCCTCGCCCTGGTCAAGGTTCGCATCATCATGCGTGAGTTCATGGAGGTCCGGCACGCGCCGCGCCTGCTGTGCCGGCTCACCGATCTGTGGGTGGTGCTCATGGCGGCCGGGTTGCTCGGCATGTACTTCGCGGGCAAAGCCGTCGCCTAGCCCCCGCCGCCCGAAAAGAGCGATGCCGCCCCGACCCTGGACGGGTCGAGGCGGCATCGTCACTTCACGGTCTGCGGCGCACCGGCGCAGTACGCCACGCCGTTTCGTTCGAGGGTCAGGCGCCCATCCGCGCGGCGCGGATCGACTCCTTGAGCGAGCCCATGGTCGCCAGCACGGCGGAGGTCTCGTAGCCACAGTGCGCCATGCAGTTGGCGCAACGCGGGTCCTTACCCCGGCCGTAGGCCTCCCAGTCGGTCGTCTCGACGAGCTCCTTGTAGGAGCTCACGTAGCCATCCGACATGAGGTAGCACGGCTTCTGCCAGCCGAAGAGCGAGTAGCTCGGAATTCCCCACGCGGTGCAGGACAGTTCCTTCTTCCCCTCAAGGAAGTCCAGGAACACCGGTGAGTGGTTCAGACGCCACCGCTTGCGACGGCCGTCACCGAAGACCTTGGAGAACATCTGGCGGGTCTCCTCGACCGCCAGGAAGTGCTCCTGGTCCGGCGCCTTCTCGTAGGCGTAGCCCGGCGAGAGCTGGATCTGGTCGACCTTGAGCTCGTCGTTCAGGAAGTTGATGACGTCGATGACGTCCTGCGGGCTGTCGTTGTTGAAGAAGGTCGAGTTGCTGCCGACCTGGAAGCCGGCGGCCTTCGCGGCCTTGAAGGCAGCGACGCACTCGTCGAAAGTGCCGGGCTTCTCGACGATCGCGTCGTGCCGGTCCTTCAGGCCGTCGATGTGCAGCACGAAGGTGAAGTACGGCGACGGAGTGAAGTTCTTCAGCTTCTTCTGCAACAGCAACCCGTTGGTGCAGAGGATGACGAACTTCTTCCGCTTCACGAGCTCGTTGACGATCTCGTGCATCTGCGGGTGCATCAGCGGCTCGCCGCCGGCGATGGCGACGACCGGAGCGCCGCACTCCTCGACCGCCGCCAGCGCGTCCTCAACGCTCATGCGCTGCTTCAGGACGGATGCGGGGTGCTGGATCTTGCCACAACCCGTGCAGGACAGGTTGCAGGCGAACAGTGGTTCGAGCTCCAGAACGAGCGGAAAGTGCTTCCGGCGGAGCAGCTTCTGCTTCGCCAGATACGTTCCAACGCGGAGTGAGTACCGCCAGGCGACAGCCACGGCTCACGCCCCCCTTTCATCGGCCGCATCAGTAGCGACCCGAGGTCTTGGAACGACCATACAGGTTGTACGTACAGCCTGCATGTCGATCACGGAATGAGGCCCGGCACACACGTGGGCAAAAGCTGTCGCAGCCGCTCACGGGGACACCGGAAGGCCCGACCAGCCACTTTGACAGTCCATCGGCAATGCCGGAACGACGCAAGGTCACTCGGGGTAGTCAACCGCCGGCGTTTTGAATCACGATGGTCACCCTGCGCTATTCGGATCCGAGTGACGCGGAGCATCCGGCGCGGCCTGACAAATTCATGACACAGACATCTGCGGCACCTTCGTGAACGCATCTCGCGAGAACACACTGTGGCCCGTGGCCCACCCGGGCGCCAGTCAGGCGGGAGAACACGTCGGCGGCCCGGGTACAGGTTCGTACCCGGGCCGCCGATGGTGCTTCGGTAGCCGATGACGCTTCGGTAACGGTGCCAACGGCGCGCGGGAGCCGCAACTCCGCGCGCCGACGTCACTTCCGTTCTGAAAGCGGTCGGCGGACCTCCTTCGGCAGGTGGAAGGAGATCGACTCCGTCCCCACCGAACGGACCGTCACCGAGGCCGAGCCGAGCCCGGACAACGCGGCCGTCAGCTCCTCGACGAGCAGCGGCGGAGCCGACGCCCCGGCCGAGATGCCGATGGTGCGCGCCCCGCGCAGCCATTCCAGCTGGACGTCACCGACGCTCTCCACCAGATGGGCCGCCACCCCGTCGCGCTCGCTGACCTCGACCAGCCGCTTGGAGTTCGAGCTGTTCTCCGAACCCACGACCAGGACGAGATCGGCCTCGGCCGCGACCCGGCGCACCGCGTTCTGCCGGTTGGACGTGGCGTAGCAGATGTCCGCCGAGCCCGGGCCGACCACCGCGGGGAAGCGGACCCGCAGGGCGTCCACGACCTCCTCCGCCTCGTCCACGGCCAGCGTGGTCTGCATCAGGTAGGTGACCCGCTCGGGGTCCTCGACCTGCAGGTCCTTGACCGACTCGGGTGACTCGACCAGCTGGATCCGGCCCGGCACCTCGCCGAGGGTGCCCTCGACCTCCTCATGGCCGGAATGCCCGATGAGCAGCACCGTGTCGCCGCGGGCGGTGAACCGGCGTGCCTCCGCGTGCACCTTCTCCACCAGCGGGCAGGTCGCGTCGATGACGTCGAGCCCACGGTCACCGGCCTGGTCCCAGACCGCGGGTGCCACACCGTGCGCGGAGAACACGACGGTGGCCCCGGCCGGGACCTCGTCCAGTTCCTCGACGAAGATCGCACCCCGGCTGGCCAGGTCGGCGACCACATGGGTGTTGTGCACGATCTGCTTGCGCACGTAGACCGGCGCGCCGTGCAGTTCCAGCGCGCGTTCCACGACCTCGATGGCCCGCTCGACCCCGGCGCAGAACGCGCGCGGCTCGGCGAGCAGCAGGCGGCGGTTGGCCACGGCGTCGACCCAGGCCCGCAGGGCCGGGCCGAGCGCGCTGATCGTGCGCAGACCGGTCACCCCACGCCGGAACAGGTCCAGCTTGCCCAGCGGTTCGGCGGGAGTGTCCACGATCACGCGGACCGCCGCGATCGGCCGGTCTCCCGCGCCGGGCGCGAGAGTCGCGGATTCCATATCCACCGCGATGGCCCCGGTCGCGGCCAGCTCGGTCCGGGCCGCGCCGGTCGCCACCTTCTCGACCGAGACCATCGGGCCGACGTGAACCCGCAGGCCACCGCGCCGCAGCTCACCGGCGAGCAGCGGCGCTGTCGGGCAGGTGGCGACCACCGTTCCGTCAGCCAGGCGCAGCTCGCTGGCGACGACAACGTCGCCGGGCCGGGTCTCGGCGGTCAGCCCGCCGGCGAGACCGACGATCGCCAGTGCGTCCGGCCGAGCCTCGCGCACCACCCGGTTCGCGCGGTGCGCGCGGTCCGGCCCCATCCCGGTCCGCACGATGGTGGTTCCCTCGGGCAGGTCAGCGCGGCTGATCGCGAAGGCCTCCAGCCGGAGCGCGGCCGCGACCACGAGCCGTTGCGCGCGCGGAGCCGGCTGTACTGGCGACCCCTTGGCACCCGCCGCGCCCGCCGGGCCCGATCCAGGCGCGTCGGGATCCGCCGGAAGCGACAGCTCCGAGACGGTGTCCGGTGCCTCGACCCAGCGGGCGAGCGCCAGCGGTGAGGCGACGCCGGCCCGCGACGGGCCGCCCGCCGGCGGAACGGCACCGGCCTGCTCGGGGATCGACGCCCGCGGCGTGACCGTGGTCGGCCCCGGGTTCGTCACCTGGCTGTCACGGTCACGTGAGCTCGAGGAACGCGCGCCGCCGCCGTGCTCGGCCGCGCCGCCGTTGTCCGCTGCCGGGATGCTCATCGCGTCGCCCTCCCGGTGAGGCTCACGTACCGGCCGAGGGCTGTCACCGGGAAGACCAGCCGGTACAGGTGGTAGTTGATGGAGAAGTCCCAGGGGAAGCCCGTCCCGGTGAACTGCGGCTCGTCCCAGGTGCCGTCCGCGCGCTGCGTGTCGCACAGCCAGCGGACGCCACGCTCGATCGACTCCCACTCGACGCTGCCGCGCTCCGGCTCCATGGCCAGCAGCGCCAGCAGCGCCCAGGCGGTCTGCGAGGCGGTCGGCTCGCCGCGTCCGATCCACGAGTCCTCGCGGTAGGAGCGCAGGTCCTCGCCCCAGCCACCGTCGGATGTCTGGTGCTCGACCAGCCAGTGCGCGGCCGCGAGGATCGCCGGGTGGCTCGCGCTGACTCCCGCGGAGATCAGCGCCGGCACCACGGCACCCGTGCCGTACACGTGGTTGACGCCCCAGCGGCCGAACCAGGATCCGCCGGCCTCCTGGTTGTCCAGCAGCCACCGGACGGCCCGCTGGGTCATCGGGTGATCGGCCCGGCCGAGCAGCGCGAGCATCTCGACCATGTGCGCCGTGACGTCCGCCGACGGCGGGTCGACGACCTCACCGAAGTCACAGAACGGGATCTTCGTGACCAGGGTGCGGACGTTGTCCGCGTCGAAGGCGCCCCAGGCTCCGTTCGACGAGCGCATCCCCACCGACCAGTCGACGCCCCGCTCCGCGGCGGCACGCAGCTCACGGGCGAGCCCCGGGTCGGCGGCGGCGATGGTGCCGGCCGCGGCGGACTCGGCCGAAGCCGCCGCCGCGGCGGCCGCGGCCGCTGCCGCCGATCCGGGCCCGGAGCCGTCGGAGTGATCCACCGGGCCGTGCCCGTCCCCGAGCAGGCGGTGGATGGCGATGACCACCTCGGCGGTGTCGTCGACGTCCGGGTAGAAGTCGTTGTCGAACTCGAAGGCCCAGCCGCCCGGGGCGAGGGTGGGGCGGCGCACCGCCCAGTCACCGGCGACCCGGACCTCCTCGTCCGCGAGCCAGCGACCAGCCCGCACCATGGCCGGGTCGTCGCCGGGCAGGCCGGCGTCGGACAGCGCGACGACCGCGAGCGCGGTGTCCCAGACCGGTGACTGGCACGCCTCGATGCGGCGGACCATCCCGTCCGGGGTCTGCTCACGGATCGTGAACCGGTCGAGGGCGCGGAACGCCATCGAGATCACCGGGTGGTTGAGCGGGTAGCCCATGAGGTGCAGGGCCATGATCGAGTAGACCATGGGCGGCTGGATCCCGCCCCAGCAGCCGTCCGCCTCCTGCCGGGCGATCACCCACTCGGCCGCGCGGCGCAGCGCGAGGCGGCGCAGCGGCTGGAAGGGCCGCTTCTCGTAGCGGTGCAGCACCACGTCGAGCCGCTCGAACGCCCCGGCCCAGCTGCGCAGCGGGGACTTCACCGGCTTCGGAGCCGGGACCCGCAGCTCGTCCAGCGTGAAGCCGAGCGAGCGCACCGGCCGCAGCGAGCCGACGATCGTCAGCGCGACCACGGTCTGGCGGGCCCAACAGGCGAAGTCGTAGATGTTCAGCGGGAACCAGGGCGGCAGGAAGGACAGCTCCGCGGGCAGCACCGGGATGTCGTCCCAGGACCATTCGCCGAACAGGGCCAGCCAGATCCGGGTGAACACCCGGGACGCGGCGATGCCGCCGGCGGCACGCACCCACTCGGCCGCGGACCGCATGTGCGGGGCCTGCGGATCGTCACCGGCGAGCCGGAGCGCGACGTAGGCCTCGATGGTCGTCGAGATGTCGGACGGGCCGCCGTAGAAGGTGGCCCAGCCGCCGTCGGGGAGCTGCTGGGAACGGATCCAGCGTCCGGTCTCCTGCGCCGTGGCCGGCGTGAGGATGCCGAGGAACTGCCGAAGCATGAGGTCCTCGGCGTCCATGGTGACGTTGGTTTCCAGCTCGCCCTTCCACCAGCCTTCGTCGGCCTGGAGGGAGAGCAGGTGGTCGCGTCCGCGCGCCAGGGTGTCGACCACCGGGTCACGGTGGGCGTCGGCGGGCTGTGGCTGTGGCTGTGGTGCGCCGGTCAGCACCGCGGTGCCGGCCTCGAACGGCCCGGCCTCCTCCATCGGCGCCGCCGCCGACGGGGCCGGAACCTGCGGGGCCGGAACCTGCGGGGTCGGGTGCGCGGCCGTTGGGGCAGCCGAGGACTGGTCCGAAGTCAGGCTCATCGACGACTCCCCTCGTCGTACAGATGCAGGTACAGGTCGTGCGAATGACCGCCGGGCGACCGGCGGGCGGGTACTGCCACCTCGCTCCCCCTCAGCGATCTCGTTCGGTCACGAAACGCGCCATGGCCAGCAGCTCCGCCTCGGCCGACGCCGGGATCGAGATCGAACGCAGCGCGTTCTCACACGCCTTGAGCTGACGGTCCGCCTCGGCCGTCGTCCAGTCGCGGCCGCCGGCGCGCTCCACGAGAGCGGCGATGTGCTGCAGCTCGGCCTCGGACGACTCGCCCTCACCGGTGAGGAAGGCACGAAGCTCTTCGGCATCGTTTCCACCGGCCTCCAGCGCCACCACGACCGGCACCGACTTCTTGCGCGAACGCAGGTCGTTCAGCACCGGCTTGCCGGTCACCGCGGGGTCGCCCCAGATGCCCAGCAGGTCGTCGATGAGCTGGAACGCGGTGCCGAGCCGGGAGCCGTACTCGGCCAGCCCGTCCACCACCTCACCGGGGGCACCGGCGAGCACCGCACCGAGGGAGGCGGAGCAGGCGAGCAGCGCGCCGGTCTTCCCGTCCTCCATGTGCAGCGTCTCGGCCACCGAGACGTCCGAGCGGGATTCGAACAGGAGGTCCTCCGCCTGCCCGCGAACGAGGTCCTGGACGCCGGCGCCGAGGATGACCGCGGCGCGGCGGCCCGGTTCGCCCTCGACCTCCAGCAGGACCTGGGTGGCCAGGCCGAGCAGCGCGTCACCGGCGAGGATCGCGCCGTCGGCGCCAAAGACCGTCCACGCCGTGGCGCGGTGGCGGCGTTCGGTGTCGCCGTCCATCAGGTCGTCGTGCAGCAGCGAGAAGTCGTGCACCAGCTCGACCGCGACCGCGGCCGGCAGGCCGACCTCGGCCGGCGCACCGGCGGCCTCGGCGGAGAGCAGGGCGAGTGCGGGCCGGACGAGCTTGCCGCCGTTGCCGGGCACCGGGTCGCCTGCGGCGTCAACCCAGCCGCGGTGGTAGGCGACGACGTGGCGCAGCCGGGGGTGGAGCCGGTCCACCGTGGCGCGCAAGGCGGGCACCGTCAGGGCGCGCCCGCGCTCGATCGCTTCCGGAACCGTTGTGGTCATACCGGGAATCCCCCCGTGGACTTGGATGTCACTTTCTGGGTCGTCGCTGTGTGTGCTGTCGACGAGTCAGCTGCTGCCATGGACTGGGTCGGCACCTCGCCCTGCGACGCACTGTCGTGCGACTCGCCGCCCTGCGACTCACTGCCCTGCGACTCACTCCTCGCCGTGGGCGGAACGTGATCGGCCGCGGGCAGTGTGCTCCCCGATACCCCCATGCCGGCGAGCGTCTCACGGGCAGCAGCGATTCCGCTACGCACGGCACCTTCCATGGTCGCCGGCCAGCCGGTGTCCGTCCAGGTGCCCGCGAGCGCGAATCCGGGCAGAGCGGTCGCCTGATCCGGGCGCAACCGCAGCGAGCCGGGCGCCTGGTCGAAGGTCGCGGTGCGTTCCCTGGTCACGAAGACCTCGAGCAGCTCCGCCTCGCGCGCGGCCGGGAACAGCCGGCGCATCTCCTCGACGAACAGCGCCCGCAGATCATTGGCGGGCTGGTCGATCCACTCCTGCGCCGCCGACTGGGACAGCGCCAGGTACTGCGCCCCGGGCGGCCCCACCTTCGCCAGCCCGGAGGAGACCGTCCGGTCGAAGATCCACTGGATGGGTGAGCCGACCACGGCGAGCATCGGACTGTCCAGCACCGGCCGGTCGTAGATCATGTGAATGTTGATGATGGGCGAGACACCCAGCTCACGCAGCCGGGCCCGGTCGACGCCCGAGCCCTCCGGGAGCAGATCGGCGGCGGCCGGCGGCGGCACGGCGAGCACCACCCCGTCCGCCCGCAGGACCTCTCCCCCGTCGAGGGTGACCTCCCAGCCGGTGGAGGTGCGGACGATGGCCCTGGCCTTGGTGCCCGTCCGCACGGTGCCGCCCGCGGCCGTCAGCGCGCGCACGGCCGCGTCGCCGTGGAGCTGCTGCAACGGGGCTTCAGGCCAGCCCAGGTCACCCGCATCGGCCCCGTCGAGCAGACCGGTGCGGACCACCTTGGCGGCCAGGCCAAGCGACGCCTCGGCGGCCGGGGCGTTCAGGGTCGCGACAGTGAGCAGCTCCCACAGCGCCTCGGTGGCCGCGGCGCTCTGGCCGTGCCGCTGAAGCCATCCGCCGAACGAGTCTCCGTCCACCTTCGGGTCGCGCTGGTTCAACCGACCGATCTGGAACGCGGCCAGCGCGGCCCGGAGGCGGTCGGCGAGCGGCAGCGCCCGGTATCCCAGCAGCGCCGGCGCGAGGTGCAGCGGCGCGGGCAGCGGCACCCGCGTCCGGCGCAGCCTGGTCCGGGTCAGCGAGCCCGCGATCAGCACCTCGACGTCCAGCCGCTGCTGCAGGGTGGTCAGGTGGGTGACGCCGAGCCGGGCCAGCAGCCCGCGATAGGCGGTGCAGCACCGCATGAAGACGTGCTGGCCGGTGTCGATCCACAGCGAGCCGTCCTGGAACTTGCGCTGGAACGACGTGGTCTGGCCGCCCAGGCGCGGCCGGCCCTCCAGCAGCACCGGCCGGGCGCCCTCGTCCGCGGCGACCAGCGCCGCCGCGATACCGGCGAGCCCGCCGCCGATGACGACGACCCGGCCCCGCCCCGCGTCCCGGCTCTGCCCCTCCGACCGGCCCTGCCCCTCCGACCGGCCCTGCTCGGTGCCGGCGTGGGCGCCGAGCGAGCCCGCGTCCTCCGACCAGTGGGCCGGTGGCGTGTCCCCCTGTGCGCTCATGCCGCCCTGGCTTCCGATCGGCCCGCGAGGCTTCGGGCCGCCACGACGGCCTTCTCCCAGCCGGGCAGCGACAGCCGGCGTTCCAGGACCGCCGTCGGGTCCTGCCGGATGCGCCGGTTGAGCCGCAGGTAGATGCCGGCCATCGCACCGCAGCAGGCCGCGCTGCGGCGGTCCAGCAGGCCGAGCAGGGCCAGGCCACGCGTGTACCACTCGTCGGCCCGGACCGCACAGTCGCGCAGATAGTCCACCAGCGCGTCCTCCGGGGCCCCGAGCCGCCCGGCGGCGTCCACCGTCAGCGTGACACCGGCCTTCTCCAGCTCGGTCGACGGCAGGTAGATCCGCCCGTTGAGCAGGTCTTCGCGAACATCGCGCAGGATGTTGGTCTGCTGCAGCGCCACGCCGAGGGCGTCGGCGATCTCGGCCGCCCGGGCGTCACCGGCCGAGCCCTCCACGCCGAAGATCCCCAGCGAAAGCCGGCCGATCGTGCCCGCGACCAGGCGGCAGTAGCCGACCATGTCCTCGAACGTCTCGTACGTCGCGCCATGGACGTCGCTCTCGACGCCGTCCGTGAGCTCGATGAAGGCCTCGATCGGGATGGGGAAGCGCCGCGCGGTGTCCGCGAGGGCGACCATCACCGGGTCGGAGCTGTTCGTGTCCAGTGCGCGGATGTCGGCGCGCACCTTCGCCAGGCCGGCGAGCTTCTCCTCGGCCGGCAGATCGCCGTCGCCGATGTCGTCGAGCCGGCGGGCGAGGGCGTAGACCGCCGACAGCGCGCCGCGCTTCTCCGCGGGCAGCAGGCGGATGCCGTAGCTGAAGTTCCGCGCCGCCTCCCGCGTCAGTGCCTCGCAGGAGGCGTAGGCCTCGGCAACTGTGGAACTGCCCGGTGCACCCGCGCTCATCTGACCCCCTCGGTGCCGTCAACATCTGTTACGGCGGACGCCGGAGCACCCATGCTGTCCGTTCCGGTGACCTCACCCGATCCGGTGACTGCTGGCCCGGTGGCACCGGGCCTGGCGGCACCGGGAGCGGCCCCACCGGCCCGGGCGACGCCGAGCCCGGTGGCCCCTGGCCCGGTGACCTCGGTGGCCGCGTTCCCGGCAGCCCTGGCGGTGGCTGCCGCGCCGGGCAGCCACCAACGCGCCCACGCGGTCGCGGCGAAGGCCGCGACCCGGGGCTTGGGAGCCTTCGGCGCGCCGCCGAGCATGTCGTAGTCGGCGCGCCGGATGGCGTCGAGGGCGGCCCGGCCGCCGCCGACGAAACCGGCCATCGCCAGCCGCAGCCGGCCCCCGACCAGACCCACCAGCGGTGCGCCCGAGTCGAGCAGGGTCCTGGCCCGAGCCACCTCGAACGCCATCAGGTGCCGCACCGCCGGCGACGCGCTCGGCGCCGCCAGGTCGGCCTCGGTCACCCCGAAGGCCTCCATGTCCTCCAGCGGCACGTAGATCCGGCCGGCGGCGAGATCCTCCGCCACGTCCTGGAAGTGCTCGGCCAGCTGCAGCGCGGTGCAGATCCGGTCCGACAGCGCGACCCGGGCCGGGGTCGCCAGGCCGAAGACGCCGAGGACCATCCGGCCGATCGGATCAGCCGAGAGCGTGCAGTAACGCACCAGGTCGTCGTAGGTGTCGTAGCGGGTGACCACCTGGTCCTGCCGGTTCGCCTGCACGAGCCGGCGGAACGGCTCGGCGGGCAGGTCACAGGCCCGCACGGTCCGAGCGAGCGTCTGGTGCACCGGCAGCCTCGGCTGCCCGCCCGACCAGATCAGCTCGAGGTCCTCGCCGAGCTCGTCCAGCAGTGCCAGGCGGTCGCCGGGGGCTTCGTCGCCGATGTCGTCGACAAGCCGCCCGAAGACGTAGAGGGCGTTCAGGTGCTCCCGCAGGCGTGCCGGAAGCAGCCTCGACGCAACCGGGAAGTTCTCCGCGGACGCGGCCAGCAGCACCTGGTCGGTGGGTGTGGTCAGGTCGGTCGCGCCGAGAGGGGCAGACGGACGCGGTGGGCCGGTTCGGGCGTCGATTGCGGTCATACGCCTCTCCTTAACGTGGCGCTGCGCGCTCCGGGTGCGCGGTGCGGTGTGCGTCCTGTGCGTCGTCCGGCCGGGCGAGCGCGATGCGTCGCCGACCGCGATGGTGCCGGTCATGGTGCGTGCCAGATCGCCGGAACCGCTACCGCTGGCCGGAGGGTGCTGGCCAGATCTCCGCCGGGCCCACCGCGGCAGGCGCCGGTCCGGCACTGGTTGGCCTGGTCGTGGGCAACGTCCGGGCCATCCGGTCAGCAGGGGTCAGGTCGGTCAGGGGCAGGCGGTGCGTGACGCCCAGGCGGCGGTGGGACCGCCCGAGCGTCACGCCATGGGATCACAAGCGCCGTGCCGCACGTTCACTGCCTGGCACGGCCGGGGACACCGCCGATCAGGCCGTGCCCCCCGCAGCCACCTCGTCACCGGTGCTGCCACCGGTGACGACTGAAGCCTTTCCCATCGCCGACTCGGGCCTGCGACATCCCTGGCCGTTCGCCGTGAGATGGAAAAGGCTCACTGGAGTAGTCCGCTGCGCGCACTCACCTCCCGGGCCGGCGGTCGGATCCTGAACTCATCCGAAGACACCGGCCAGGCGGCGGTACAGCGACGGAGCCGCGCCGTGAACGCGCGCGGCGGCGGACAGCCATCGGGGCACCCACACTTCGGCGTCTCCCCGGCCGGTGCCGGCGAGCATCCGCTGCGCCACCAGACCCGCAGGGATGGGACGCGGCCACCGGCGCACGTACGGTGCACCACGCCGGTGGAAGAAGGGGGTGTCCACAGCTCCCGGTAAACACAACGTAACGCTAATGCCACGTCCTGCGACTTCGGAGCGAAGCGCGTCGGCGAACCCCACCATCGCGGCCTTCGAAGCCGAGTACGCGACCTCGCCACGAACGCCCAACGCGCCCGCGACGCTGCCGACCAGCAGGATTCGACCCTGGCCGCGCTCCAGCATCGCCGGCAGCATGGCCCGGACGAGCAACATCGGGGCCAGGACGTTGACCGCGATGAGATCATTGATGGTTGACGGAGGCATCACGTCGAACGGCCCGGCCGCGCCGAGGCCCGCCGAGCAGATCAGCAGATCCACCTCGCCGAGCAGCTCCGCGGCACGGGATGCCACCGCGACCTCGCCACCGGGGCGCGCCAGGTCCACCGCGATCCGGTGGCCCTGCGTCGCCGCGGCGACCTCGTCAAGAGCCGCGCCATTGCGGCCCACCAACAGCGAACGACAGTTCTGATCAGCGAGCAGGAGGGCCGCCTCCCGACCGATACCGGAGCTGGCTCCGGTCACCACGGCAGTGCGTGGCGGCCATCCGCCCGTCGAAGCGGTTCGCGCGCCGCTGGACGCGACAGGCAGGCTCCCTTCGCGGGCAGCCGCGCGAGGCCGAACGATCACGGCCCACCACCTCGGGTCACACGGTCCCCCCCGTGGTCCCGTTCCGGCACAGGTTTCACGTCACCTACTGCTTCCGTTTATGTCGCCCTCCACCATCGGCGTTCCACGTGCGACGGGATCAGACCTGCACTCCCGCCCACCGCCGGCTCGCTTCGAGCGGCTCCACCATTTCATCGTCCAGAGGCCAGGTCGTCCATCGTCAGATGTACGACATCGGACCCTGCTCCCTTACCACACATTCGGAGAGGCGAACGGAGGACCAGATCCGTATTCACCCCGCCGAAGCTTCAGCGGAATTGCCTTCGTGTTTTCCGAACGGAATGACACAACATTGACATCTACCGGACATCGAGACGTAGCTCACGCCCGCGCGAGTCACCGCACCTGCCGACCATCGGCTACACCCTGCCGTCAGTCCGAACCAATCGCCACCGGATCACCGGCGGCGACCTCGACGAAGGTGCGCGCCGGCGCCTCCACCGCATGGGTGTATGCCCCATCCGGGTAGTAGACGGGACAGCTCGACGGATCATCACTCGGGCACGGCGTCATCTCCCGCACGCCGACAACCCTACCGTCCCGGACAAACATGATCGAAAGGGGCAGCAACGTGCGGAACATGTAGAAGCCGGACGTCGTCTCGCCGGCAAATTCGAAGATCATCCCGCGCCCCGGAGGAAGGTCGGTCCGATACATCAGGCCTCGGCGCCGCTCGATGTCACTGTCGGCAACCTCGGCCACGATAGTCAGGCCGCGAACCCGGACGGTGACAGTCGCACCATCACCCGAACCCGCATTTCCTCCGGAACCCGCAATGCCACTACAGGCCGCGACGAACACCGTCACGGCGGCAGCGCCCAGGGCGCCGGCCAGTCGAGGGACGGACGGGCTCACACCGCACAACCCGGTACCGGGCAGTCCCTCGGCGGGCCACCCGGACACAGCCCCCGACTACGCCAGCCGCCACTGCGCCAACCATCGTCGGGCCAACAGCTGCTGTACCAGCGGCTACTGCGCCAACGGCTCCACGGCCTGATCTGGTCCGAGCGCGGCAAGGGCGGCCTCCACGATCAGACACTGAAGTTCTTCGGACAACAGCGGCGCGAACGGAGACAGCGTGCCGGCAGCCGCCGACGCGCAGTCACCCGCGGCGGTCGCATCAGCACCCACCGCCAGGTACGCCGGGCGAGCATCGTCGGCCGCCCCGACACCCGCCGCCGCGGCGGTGCCCACCGCGTCGGCGGTGCCATCCGCACCGCTGTCTCCAGTAAATCCGGTCAGGCTCCGAATGCCCGTTGGACTCCCCACGCGAGTGGTGGTGATCCAGGTCGCCGTGCCACCACGGTCGGCCGCCCCGGGATGCCCGCCGCCAGCCGTGCCGTACCGACCGCTGTCAGCCGGGTGCGCGGCACCGCCGCCAGGCCGCCCGGCTACCGACGCCGATCCGCCGGCCGTCACCCCGACCGACGCCGATCCGACAGCCGATGCTCCGCCGGCCTCGGATTCGCCCGCCTCGCTTTCGTCGCTCGCGGCAACATTCCGCCAGCGCGCGCGGCCCATCGCATCGCCCATTACGCCGCTCTGGACACAGCCGACCGCGCAGCGGGCCCGCATGATCCGGGCCACAGTGGGCCGCGGCCCGGCAAGAGCGCGGATGATCACCTCGTACTGGGAAATGATGTCCTCCTTGCCGATCCGATGGTGCAGCACCGAGGGATCGTTCGCGAAGGCGCAGAGGACGGCACCGGTCTCCACCAGCAGTGACGTGAGTGCCTCGAGGATCGCCCGCGGTGGCGGCGGAGGGTCACGACGGGCCAACTCGACCAACTGTGCGAACCCGGACTCGAAGGGCGAAATCAGCGCTTCGAGAATCATCTCCTTGGACGAGAAGTGATAGTAGAGCGCGGCCTTCGTCACGCCGAGTCGTTCGGCGATGTCACGGACCGAGGTGCCCGCATACCCTCGTTCCACGAAGAGCTGCACGGCCGCCTCGAGGATCCGCGTGCGGGTGTCGGCTCCCTGCGCGCGCGTGCGTCCTATGACCACCAGCACTCACCCCCACAGGACGGTCAGCCGCGAATGCTACTCTTGCACTCACTTACTGAACGATCGGTAAGCAGATTGGGCGATCGGTAAGCGAAGCGCCTGGCGGGAGGCCTGCCGGCGGTACCACGGTCACCGGCGGTGACGTTGATCAGTGCCGATCCGTAGGGCCGTCAGCAGGTCACGGAACAGTGACAGACGACCAACCAGCACCTCCGAGGGGAAACGATGGCAAAGCTCGCTCGCTGGTGCTTCCAGCACCGCTGGCTCGTCCTGGGCCTTTGGGTCGCGGCTCTTGTCGGGCTGGCAGCGCTCGGCCGGGCCACGGGCGACGACTACAAGGACACCTTCTCCCTGCCTGGGACGGACTCCCAGAAGGCAATCGACATCCTCGAACGTGACTTCCCGGCGCAGTCGGGCGACAGCGCGACCGTCGTCCTGCACGCCCGTACCGGCACGCTCACCGACCCGGCGATCAAGGCACAGGTCACCGACATGGTGGGGCAGCTCGCCAAGCTGCCGCACGTCGCCGAGGTGATCAGCCCGTTCAGCGCCGACGGCAAGGGCCAGATCAACGAGGCCGGCACCACCGCGTTCGCCACCATCGCCCTCGACCTGCCCGGTAACGAGCTGCAGATCTCCGACATCGAGCACGTCGTCGACACCGCCCGCGGCTACGACAAGGGCGCGCTCCAGGTCGAGGCGACCGGGCAGGTCGTCGCGAACACCGAGCAGACGACCAGCTCCACCGAGCTCATCGGCATCATCGCGGCGGCGATCATTCTGTTCGTCGCGTTCGGTTCACTGCTCGCGGTCACGCTGCCGCTGATCACCGCGCTGGCCGCGCTCGGCGTGGGCCTCAGCCTCATCATCCAGGTCTCCCACCTGACCTCGGTGGCCGAGTTCAGCACCATGCTGGCGACGCTGATCGGTCTGGGCGTCGGCATCGACTACGCGCTGTTCATCGTGAACCGCCACCGCATCGGCCTGCGGGCCGGGCGCTCCCCCGAGGAGGCCGCGGTCAACGCGGTCAACACCTCCGGCCGCGCCGTCCTCTTCGCCGGGGCGACGGTCTGCATCGCCCTGCTCGGCCTGTTCGCCCTCGGCGTGACCTTCCTCTACGGCGTCGCGCTCGCCGCGGCGTTGACGGTCGCGATGACCATGCTGTCGTCGGTCACCCTGCTGCCCGCGCTGCTCGGCTTCTACGGGCAGAAGGTACTGAGCCGCCGCGAACGCCGCCGGATCGCCGACCACGGGCCCGAGCCGGAGGCGCCGTCCGGCTTCTGGTGGCGGTGGGCCAAGGGCGTCGAACGCCGCCCGGCCGTCCTCGCCGTGCTCAGTGCCGTCGCGATCGCCGTGATCGCGATCCCGTTCTTCTCGCTGCGACTCGGTTCGTCCGACCTGGGCAACGGTTCGGAGGACAAGACCACGAAGCGTGGCTACGACCTGCTCGCCGAAGGCTTCGGCCCCGGCTTCAACGGGCCGTTCTCCCTGATCACCGACCTTTCCTCCGGTGCGGGCCTGCAGGCGCTGAACCAGGCGGTCGCCGCGGCACGCGACACCCCCGGCGTCGCCTCCGTGACCGAGCCGCGGCAGAGCCCGAACGGCCGGGCGGCGATCGCCACCCTCTACCCGACGTCTAGCCCGCAGTCGCCGGAGACGGCCGAGCTGCTCGACCGCCTACGCGACGACGTCATCCCGACCGCGACCGCGGGCGCCGCCGCACCGGTGTACGTCGGCGGCATCACCGCGATCTTCGAGGACTTCGCCGGCGTCCTGTCGGACAAGCTGCCGCTGTTCATCGGGATCGTCGTGGTCCTCGCGTTCATCCTGCTGGTCGTGGTCTTCCGCAGCCTGCTCATCCCCCTGACGGCCTCGGTGATGAACCTGCTGGCAGTCGGTGCCGCGTTCGGTGCGGTGGTGGCGGTGTTCCAGTGGGGCTGGCTGTCCGACCTGTTCGGCCTCAGCCCCGGGCCGATCGAGGCGTTCCTGCCGGTCATGCTGTTCGCGATCCTGTTCGGCCTGTCCATGGACTACGAGGTCTTCCTGGTCAGCCGCATGCACGAGGAGTGGACCGCCAGGCGGGACAACCGCATCGCGGTGTCGCTCGGCCAGGCCGAGACCGGCCGGGTGATCTCCGCCGCGGGCGCCATCATGACCCTGGTGTTCGCCGCGTTCATCCTGGGCGACGAACGGGTGATCAAGCTCTTCGGGCTTGGCCTGGCCCTCGCCATCGCCATCGACGCCTTCGTGATCCGCACGATCCTGGTGCCGGCGCTCATGCACCTGTTCGGGCGCGCGAACTGGTGGCTGCCGCGTGGTCTGGACCGGGTCCTGCCGCGGGTCTCGGTCGAAACCTCCGACGATCTCGCCGAAGCCCACCAGGTGCCGGTTCCGGCCGGCGACTTCCGCGACGGCGTGCCGGCGCAGCCGCACGAACCGGCGGAGTCCGAGCGGACCCACTGAGCCACGCGGTCATCGACCGCTGACGATCGACCGCTGGAGCTCGACGCCCGGCCGGCAGCCCCACAGCGGGCCACCGGCCGGGCGTGGTCGTTTCCGGCCAGCCACCCTCAGGGCTCGCGGGCAGCCCGATACGGTCGGTGACAGGCCCCCCGTCAGCGACGCGAGGAGGCTACGAGGCGACGACGCGAGGACAGGGGTTCCGATGTCCGCTCCCGTTCCAGGGCCCGTCCGGGTCCCCGGACGTCCGCTGCGCGTGGTGATCGCGCCCGATTCGTTCAAGGGATCGGTCTCGGCGACCGAGGCCGCGGCAGCCCTGGCTTCCGGGTGGTCGGCGACCCGCCCGGACGACGTCGTGGTGACCATCCCGATCGCCGACGGCGGCGAGGGAACGCTGGACAGCTTCGCCGCCGCCGTGCCGGGCACGCGCCGCCACGAGCTGGACGTCACCGGGCCGGACGGGCGTCCCGTCACCGGCGCCGCGTGGCTGGAGCTCCCCGACGGATCAGCGCTCGTCGAGCTGGCCCAGGCCAGCGGTCTGCCGCTGATGAGCGCACCGGACCCGCTCAACGCGCACACCTTCGGACTTGGAGAGCTGGTCGGCGCCGCCCTGGACACCGGTGTCCGCAGCGTTCTCGTGGCGCTCGGCGGATCGGCGTCGACGGACGGTGGGACCGGCCTGCTGGCTGCCCTCGGAGCCCGCTTCCTGAACGCCGCCGGGCGGCCACTTGCGCTGGGTGGCGGAGCGCTGGCCGACCTCGCGGCCGTCGACCTGCACGGCCTGCGGCCCGGGCCGCCGGAGGGCATCCGCTGCCTGGTCGACGTCACGGCGCCGCTGCTCGGCCCTCGCGGGGCGGCGACGGTCTTCGGGCCGCAGAAGGGCGCCGGGCCCGCCGAGATCGATCGGCTGGAGGCCGGTCTCGCCCGGCTGGCCGCGCTCATGCCAGGCCTCGGCGCTGCCGGCCAGGGGAGCTCCAGGTCGGGCACCTCCGGGGCGGCCGATGTCGGGTCGGGCAGTGTCGGGTCGGGCAGTGTCGGGTCGGGCAGCGCTGGCCCCGTTCTCGCCGAGCAGCCCGGCACCGGCGCGGCCGGTGGCACGGCCTACGGTCTGGCCGCCGCCCTCGGAGCGACACTCGTGCCCGGTGCCCGCAGCATCGCCGAGCACACCGGGCTGCCGGCCGCGCTGGCCGAGGCCGACCTGGTGATCACCGGGGAGGGGCGGTTCGACCGGACGTCGCTGGGCGGCAAGGTCGTCGGCGGAGTGGTCACGATGGCGCAGGCGGCCGGTGTTCCCGTGCTGCTCGTCGCGGGCCAGGTCGACGGGCCGGTGCCGGCGGCCGTCAGCGACGCGCTCGCGCTCGTCGACCTGGCCGGTGACCGGGCCCACGCCATCGCGCGGCCCGGTCACTGGCTGACGCTCGCCGGAGCGCGCCTGGCCGAGAGACCGGGCGCGCCGCGGATCAGCTCGGTGCCGGGCTGATCTCCGGGCCGAGCTGTGAATGCTCGTCCCAGGTACCCAGAACCCTGCCGTCACTGTCGTAGGCCCGGAGCACCGCGAGATTCCCGATAATCCACTCCTGCCAGGCCTTCTCCCATGCCCTCATCTCAGGCGTGTTGTACTGGGCGCTCAGCTCGGCATCGCCGGGCTCCGTGCCTGGCACCCATTCTGGTTCCGGCCATACAACCTTGTCCTCCAGTTCCTTCAGGGCGGGCGGCATTTCCGCCGAAACCCTGATCACGGCCCGGCCATCTTTGACGGGAACCTCGATCACCCGGTCGGAGACCGTCGCGGTGACGCGGCTGACCCGCGCGGAGACCTGTGCCACGCTGACGCTGACCTGGGAATTGTTTTCCAGCCCGTCCGCAGTCAGCCCATCACCCACAGGATGGGTCGACAGAAAACTGGTCAACGTGAGGTCGGGGCTCACGGTCTTCGGTTCAGCGGTCTGGTCGAACAGGCCGGCCAGGCCGTAGAAGAGCCCACCGGACGAATCCGCTGGAACATCGCATTCCACGAACATCGAGCCGTCAGTCAGGACGATGCTCGCGCCGAGTGAGTCCCGCACCCCCGCCCACACCCGCAGAGCCTCCACCCGCGGCGCCGGCTGGCCCTCCGTCGACGAATAGGTCTGCCGGCACGCGGACACGACCCGCGTCTCCTCGGCGTCGGTGAAGGTCATCGACTGCAGGCGGGTCACCGCGGGACTTCCCTGCAGGTCGGCCGGGGTGATCGACGCCCGTGACTGGCCTGGGCCCAAGGTCAGCCCGGCGGCGACCGCCGCCACGGCGACGGCGCACGCCACCGCGGGCGCGGCCCAGCGAGCGACCCGGCGGAACCGCTCCCGGGGAAGCCTGCCGTGTACCGCGGGCCACAGGTCGCCCGACGGTGCGACGGTCACCGCCTGCGCCAGGTCACGAAGATGTCCGGCGATCTGCTCGTCGGTGGTCATGCGGCACCCCCTCGTACCTCGTCGGGTTGCCCGACTTCGAGACTGCTGAGCTGAGCCCGATCGGCCCCGCCTCCATCCGCCGGGCTCGTCTCGACCCAGCCCCTGCCGTTCGACTCCGCGCTCCCCGCGACCGCACCGGACGCGCCGCTGGCTGCCGGGACCCAGCTGGCTGCCGCCGCGGCCAGAGACGGATCCGCACGCAGGCGCGCGAGCCCCCGGGAGGCGTGCGTCTTCACCGTTCCGGTGGAGCAGCCGAGAATCTCCGCGACCCGCGCCTCCGGCAGGTCCTCGCAGTAGCGCAGCACGACGACGGCGCGTTGCCGGGCCGGCAACACGGCGAGTGCCCGAGCGAGCCCGGCCCTGTCCTCGACCGCCGCCAGTTCGGCGGCGGAGGACCTGGCCTCCTGCTCCGGCACAGCCGCCATCGGCGACTCGGGAACGCGGCGCCGGAAGCGGCGCCGATTGGCGTTCACCAGAATGCGGCGCACGTAGGCGTCCGGGGAGTCACTTTCGCGGACCCGCCGCCAGGCCACCAGAGTTCGGGCCAGTGCCGTCTGTGCCAGGTCCTCCGCCTCGGCCGGATCGCCGGTCAGCAGATACGCCAGCCGCAGCAGCTCCGGAAGCCGCGCGGTGAAATACGCCCGGAACTCGGCCTGTAGTTCTTCGTCCATCCTGCCTCCCTCCCCCCTACAGAGCCCACTTGGGGCCACACAGGTTGACAGCGCTCCACCGCGACGCGCCCGGGAGACTGGCCCGCCCTGGGCCGCCCTGGGCCGCCCTGGGCCGGGGTGTGCGGCCGGTCAGCAGAACGGGCGGGCCACCGGCCGGGCGGACATCCAGGAAGCGGTCCTGTCCAGAGGCGGGCTTCCCGAGGAGTGGGCGGTGCACGGCGCACGGCGGCCGGAATCGACACCGCACACGGAATCGACACCGCACAATGCGCCGACACCAACCACTATCTGCTGGTCATGACGGACGCCCAGAGCATCGCACCGGCCGTCGCCGCCGGTGACCTCGCCGCCGCCCAGGCACGGGTGACGCAGGTCGCGGGCCTGCACGCGAGCGTGGCGTCGTCCGACTGGGCGAGCATGCCGTCGGTGAACGCCACGCTGCTCGACCGCGGCTGACAACCGCCTGGCTGACCCGCGCGGATCAGCGGACCGCGCGGGTCAACCAGGCCTGGCTGGGCCCGGCGGGTCAGGCGCCGCCCGGGTTCAGTGGCACCTCGACCGGCTCGAAGCTCTCGCCGGTCACATCGACGTCGGCGGCCCGCAGGTTCGCCAACGCGGCCTGGGTGAACTCGTTGGTGTAGGCCAGCCCGACGGGGTCGCCACGCAGGACCGTCTGCCCGTGCGCGTTGCGGGTGCCGCGGGCGATCTCGACCGTGCGCGCCCAGGCCGCCTCGTCGACGACGCCGATTCCCTCCGGCGACGGCCAGATGAGCTTGTTGACCTCGTTCATCTGCCACAGCTGATGGCTCGCGCCAAGCTGGGAGCCGGCCGCGACGACCAGGTCCCGGCATTCCTCGGCGTTGTCCCGGCAGTACGCCCAGCCGCGCATCGAGGCTTCCAGGAATCTCGTGGTCGTCAGGCGGTAGGCGGCGTCGCTTTCCAGCCGCGAGGTGGAAGCCCAGACGGCGTCCTGCAGCATGGCCGTGCCGACCTCGTTCCAGTCGATGACGCTGAGATCCCGGGAGGTGTAAAGCTTGCCGGTCTTCGGGTTCACCGCCTCGAGAATCTGGGCGTACTCGTTGTAGCTCATCGCCGCGCCGGCATCGATGGCACCGGAGAGCAACGCCTTCACGTCGAAATCCTGCTGCACCAGGGTGACGTCCGCCCCCGGGTCGAGGCCGGCACCGGTGATACCGGCGAACAGCTCGTACTCGTTACCGAAACCCCAGGTCCCGACACGGCGGCCGCGCAGGTCCGCCGGTTTCTCGATCCCCGCGTCGGCGAAGCTCACCTGCCAGCTTCCCGAACGCTGGAAGATCTGGCCGACTTCGGTGATCCGCGCGCCCTGCTCCCGCGAGGCGAGGGCCTTGGGGACCCAGGCCACCGCGAAGTCGGCCCTGCCTTCGGCCAGCACCGTCTGCGGAACGATCTCGGTGCCGCCCTGGAGGATCTCGACGGCCAGGCCGACATCCGTGT
Source organism: Parafrankia irregularis (assembly GCF_001536285.1). Lineage (NCBI taxonomy): Bacteria > Bacillati > Actinomycetota > Actinomycetes > Frankiales > Frankiaceae > Parafrankia > Parafrankia irregularis. The sequence goes on from NZ_FAOZ01000015.1 coordinate 141,487, forward strand.
AGAAGCCCTTGTCCCGGGCCGCGATGTACCCGGCGAACTGCGCCTGGGTGAACCACTGCAACTGCAGGCGCACATGGGTGAGACCGCCGGCGACGCCCTCGCCGTTCCCGCTGCCCTGACCACCCTTGCCCTGCCGGCTGGCACGGTCCGGCCCGCAGGCAGCGATCAGGACCGCGGCGACCAGCGCGGCGGCGACTCCCGCCGCAAGACGTCTTCCCATCGAGCCCGCCCCTCCGCACGCACCGAATGGAAATGGCTCAGTCTCCCGAAAGCACCCGGGCGGCGTGCGGGCGGCGTCCGCTCGACTCGACGGCCCGCCGAGAACCGCTCAGTCGGTCGCTTCGGTGCGCTGCGCGGCACCCGCCGGAGCCGAGGAGACCGCGGGTGCAGCGGGCGTCAGATAGCCGTGTTCGAGGTAGCCGGCTCCGCCGTGCCCCGCCCGCAGACCGGCCGCCGCCCGCACCCGGCGCGCATGCAGGACGGGAAGCTTCTCCCCCACGTCCGACAGCGGCGTGAAGGCGCAGTTGATGATCTCGTTCATGTCCAGCCGGATCCGCTCCCGCCAGTCGGACGGAAGCAGACCTCCGTCAAAGACGAAAAGCAGCATGTCCCCGGTGTGCTCGTCCGAGGCCCAGTCCACCACGAGCAGTGAACCGATCGGCGGCACAATGCCGATCTCCTCCTCGACCTCGCGGACACAGGCCGCGTACGGCGATTCACCGGGCTCGATGAACCCCCCGGGGATGTCCCACCCGGGCTTGTAGGAGGGTTCCACCAGCAACACGCGGCCCTCCTCGTCGAAGAAGAGCGCGCCGGCGGCCGCCCGCGGCCGGGCCATCGGCGGGCCGACGCTCTCGTTCTCGCCGGCCGCGAACCAGTCGACACTCTCGGCGGGCGCCACGACCTCGGCCGAAGGAACGACCTCGATCGGGGGCACGACCTCGACCGACGGCGCGTCCATCGACGGCGCGGCATCCATCGACGGCGCGGCGTCGCCGGCAGCGTTGCGGGCACCCGCCGTCGGGACGCGGCTCGGCCTGGTGGCAGGCGCGCGTCCCTCGATCTCCGCGGACGACGCCACCGGCTGGTAGGGCACCGAGGCGGTCAACCCCGGCGCACGCGAAGCACTCACCGAAGGTGACGAGTCGTCTGCTTGGCGGGAGCCGGCAGTCATGATGGTCCCTTCTGCCGCTACGGGCGAACTAGCTGGTACTGGGCTTACTACACGAATCGGCCAACGATTTCCGACATCAGGTCACGCGCAGTCGGCCCGGAGTGTCGGGCCCGGCCCCACTCCAGCTCCATGCTCGGCGTAGTCGCCCAGCCCTCCGCTCGCTTGGGAAACATGGGCAGCCCATGCCAGCCAGAGTGGAACTCCTCCTTCCAGCAGGTTCCCGTTCGTCGAGTTGCCGTGTGGCGAATACTTGAATTGTGAGCATCAGCACTGTGGGGATGGGCGGTCGCGTGACGGAGTGGACAACGATCCGGGAGGAGCACAAGATCTTCGAGGACGAGGCCGTGCTCGCGCTGGACAAGCCGGTCGGTGTGGCCGTCATGGGTGAGCGCCACGACACGGACCTGGTGTCCATGGCCCGGGATGCCGGCGAGGAACTGTTCCCCGCCCACCGCATCGACAAGGTCACCTCGGGCGTCGTCCTGTTCGCCAAGCAGCTGCGCCACCACGGCGACCTCACCCGGCAGTTCAACCGGCGCACGGTGGACAAGACCTACCTCGCGCTGACCCGGACCCATGGCATCCCGGCCGCGGCGACGATCGACCTGCCGCTCAGCGTCGGCCGCAAGAACCGGGTGCGGATCGCCGCCAACCGCGCCGACATCGTCACCGTCACGGCGGACGCCGGTCCAGCCGACGCCGGTCCAGCCGACGCCGCCGGGGCCAGCACAGCGGCGGCGGCACCCGGCCCCGAGGCCGCCCCCTGGCTGTGGACGGTGCCGGCGGCCAAGACGTTCCCGCACGTGCGGACCTATCCGTCGGTCACCCACCTCGCGCGGCTGTGGGAGGGCACCGAGCACACGTTGGTCGCGGCGCATCCGGTCAGCGGCCGGCGGCATCAGATCCGCGTCCACCTCGCCTGGGTCGGGCATCCCATCGAGGGAGACCCGCTCTTCGAGCGCGCGCCGACGACCCGCACCTTCCTGCACGCCTGGCGCCTCGCCTTCGACGCGGGCTGGGATGGTGGCCGCCGGATGGTCGTCGAGGCCGTCCCAGGCCCGGACTTCTGGCGCTCGCTCGACGGCGAGGATGCCGCCGTCGCCACGGCGAGCCTCACCGGGTTCAACGCTCCGGCCACGTTCTGACGCCTCAGCGGGCAGCCTCAGGCAGCCCGGACGCCGGCTCCTCGACGGAGCAGGGCCGGGCGCGCGGCAGACAGAGCCGGGAGAGGCGGGTGGTGGGCGGCAGCACCGCCTGACGTCCTCGCTCCCGGGCTTTCAGCGCTCTCACCAGCCCCGATGGTCTCCACGGTGGCGGCGTCGCGCAGCAGGCAACTCAGCGGGTCGGACGGTCCGGTGGTCCGGTGGTCCGGTGGGCGGGCGGGCGGCGCACGATGAGCAGGCCCGGCCGGCTTCTGCGGAGATGCCGGCCGCCGGGCCCGGCTCCCCCCTCCTGGAGGCCGGGCCCGGCGGCGTGGTGGGCAGCGGTCAGCGCACGCTGATCTTCGCGCCCAGGTTCCTGAGCTGCGCGCTCGGAGCGGCGACCGGCTTGACGCCCTTCCGGAAGGTGATGGTGACGCTGTTGCCGGACACCGTCGAACCCTTCCCGCCCACGACCACTCGAACCGTGCCGAGGTTGGCCGGCTTCTTCGCGTTCGCCGCGCTCAGTGCGGAGACGTCCAGCGTGGTGCCGACCGGAACCGTCACCACGATGTGGGTGGCGGTCTTCTGGTTCAGCGTGTAGACGCCCACGTTGGCACCGGTGGTCACGTTCTTGACCAGAATCGCCCGGGCGCCGGCCGGCACGGCGCTCTGCGCGATGGTGATGTCGAGCCGGACGTTGGCCTTGGCCGGTGCGGCCTGCGCGGTCACGGCCGCCTTGGCCGGGGGCGCCGTCGTGGCGGCGCTCGCCGGCAGCGCAAGGGAGACGGCGGCCGCCGAGCCGGCCATCGCGACGGCAATGCTACGGCGCACATTCATCGAAACTCGCATCGACTTCAGACCTCCATTGTCTGGAACGAATTCCGACCGACTGCCGGAAATCATGTCGCCGACGGCGCCGAATCGTCCCGTTATTCAGGGCCCGGCCTTTCCGTCCCGCGACGGTCGTCACGCTAGTTTTCGATTCTGTGTGCCCTCGATGGCGAACCTTTGACAAAGCTGTGTCGGCCCGGAATGTGTTTGCGGTCACCGACCCGACCCAGGAATATCGGTTGAACGTGAGGAGGTGGGCACCCGACGAAGGTAGGCAGGTTCGTCGCGCACCCACCCGGTCACTGGTGTGGCCCATACCGCCGCACAGCGCCAGCAATTCGCCACAAGGAGGGCGGAGGGCGCGCAGAGTCACCTGACGATGAGCAAGGGGTGAGGATTGCGGTCGTCAGGACGACCAGAATCCTTCACTCCTCGGGCTCTCCCAACCGGGCCACCGCGCTCAGCCGCCGCGCGGCGCGTACATGATGATCGCCATACCGGCGAGGCAGACGGCGGCGCCGGCGAGATCAAAACGGTCCGGGCGGTAGCCGTCAGCGACGATCCCCCACCCGATCGAACCGGCGACGAAGATCCCTCCGTAGGCGGCGAGGATGCGGCCGAACTCGCCGTCCGGCTGCAGCGTGGCAACGAACCCGTAGAGCCCGAGCGCGATGACGCCGGCGCCCACCCACAGCAGGCCACGATGCTCGCGCATCCCCTGCCACACGAGCCAGGCACCACCGATCTCGAACAGCGCGGCGACGACGAACAGGGCGACGGAGCGGGCGACAGTCACGGGCGCTCGGTTCTCCTCGTCCTCGGGGACCCGCCCCGACCATAACGGCCTGCCCGGCACCCACGGGTCGCGGGCAGGCCGGGCCGCACGCCGACCACCCGACGAACGGAACCACCAGGGAAACGTTCACGGCCACCGCGACCAGCCAGCCACATGTGCCGCGCTTTCCGGCATGGAGGCGACGACGTGACATGCGCGCCCACCGATACCCACGGGATGAGGCTCGCGTTGGTGGGCGACCTCGACCCCCACCATTTCCGGAAGGTCCCGCCACCCCCACACCGGCCGGCGACACCAACCTTAGCAAAAATTGTGATCACCATCACACGCCATTCAACTCGTAGCTCTCCGTTAATCCCGCGCCATTGCGCCGGACGAGCCTCACAGCCCACTCACAGGTAGACATACGCAGGTCAGCGACCATCCACACCAGACCAGCCCGGATGGATCGCCCCGGCAAAGCCCACCGCCGCACCTATACGGCCCGTTACCTACATCGACGGAATGGCGCACGTTCCCTCACTTGCGTAAGGAACAGCACACAGATATGTTCCCGGTGTTCGATCGCGCCTCGGTCGGATACTCCGCCATTCGGGACCTGAGGCCGGCTGTTCTGCGGCGAGAGGCCACGCGACCGCACCCATAAGGGACTGCCTGATGGTCGGCCTGCTTTCACGCACTCCGCGACTCACCGGCCGGTCACGTTCGACCCCAGCTGTAACCGGTGCCGCCTCTCCAACCGCCCTCGCGGTCGGCGGGAACAGCGATCCTTTTCCATCCCACGGTGCATGGTGAGGGATACCGAAGGGCGAAGCCGGTGCGAAGGGCGAAGCCGGCGACGGAATATGCCCGGTCTCCGCGGGCGCTTCGCAGGGCTGTGGAACGTGCGCGCTGCCCGGGGGCATGTTCCGTTTCTCGTCTTACTGGTGGCCGCAACGGCAGTCCGGCTCGCCGCGATGACGGGGTGTCGCCCGGCGCTCTGGTTCAACGACAGCTACGAGTACGTGGCAGGCGCACTGCGCCCGGAGCCCTATGTGGTCCGGCCGTCGGGCTACAGCTTCTTCCTCCGCGTCCTCGAGCCCTTTCACAGCTTCGAGCTGGTGGTCCTCCTCCAGCATGCCCTTGGCCTCGCCATCGGCGTCGCGGTCTATGCGCTCCTGCTCAGGCTGGGCGCGCCCGCCTGGGCCGCGGCGATCGGGGCCGCTCCCCAGCTGCTGGACGCCTATCAGATCGAGCTCGAGCATCTCGTGCTCTCGGAGACGGTCTTCACGGCGCTCCTGATGACGGCGGTGCTCTGCCTGCTCTGGCGGCGATCGATCAGCGTGCCGGCCGCGGCGGTGGCGGGGATCGCGCTGGCCCTGGCAGCGGTGACTCGGTCGGTGGGCCTTCCGCTCGCCCTGGCCGCCACAATCTGGCTGCTCGCCCGACGACCTGCCTGGAGAAGCATGGCCGCGTTCGGGCTGACGCTCGCCGTGCCGGTGCTCGCCTACTGCTCCTGGCATCGGGCCGAGCACGGGGGTTTCGCGACCTCGGGTAGCACCGGTGTTTTCCTCTACAGCCGGACCGCCACCTTTGCCGACTGTGCCGTGATGAAGCCTCCCGCCGAGCTCCGGCCGTTATGCCCCACCGAGCCGACCGACCAGCGAAATCCCCCGTCGGACTACATCTGGCATGGCGACAGCCCGCTGGCCGGCGTCCCCGGCCCCATCTTCGACCCGGCGAAGGAGGAACTCGCCAGGGATTTCGCCGTCCACGCCGTTCTCGCCCAGCCGCTGGACTACCTGGATGTGGTCGGGCGGGATTTCATGCGGACGTTCGAGTCCCGGCTTGAGGACTACCCCAGCCGTTCGGTCGCCGAGCGGTACCTTTTCGGCTCCCCGACCCCGTCGATGACGCGCAAGGACCGCGAGGCGGCGGACCTGCGAGCCTATGAGCACGGCGAGTTCGCGACGACCGCGCACGAGCCGATGGCAGGCTGGCTGGTGACCTACCAGCGTCATGCGGCGCTGCCCGCGCCCGCCCTGGGCCTGCTGCTCGCCCTCGGCCTGGTCGGGACGGCCTGCGCGTTTCTCCGGGTCCGGTCGCTTGCCGCCCCGCTCCTGCTCCTCAGCGGCCTGGCCACCCTGACTCTGCTGTTACCGCCCGCCACCGCCGGTTTCGACTATCGCTACGTCCCACCCGCGTTTCCGTTTCTCGGAGCGGCGGCGGTCGCCGCCGGCCTCTGCCTGGTCCGACTGGTCGGGCTGGTCGGGCGCGGGGGCAGCGTCGTCGGAGACACCACGGCGCAGCCGGACGAACCCGCGCGGCCCGAGCGGCCCACGCCGGGGGAAGAGCCCACGCGGCCGGACGAACCGGTCGACGGCGGCGCGCGGACCGGTCCGATCCCCGGCACCGGCATACCTGTCTCCTGACCGGCTCCTGTCCGGGGCATCGCGGGGTACAGCGGGGGTATAACTGAAATCGACGTCAACATCGCATCCTGGAGTCGTCTGTGGCTGAGCGCGTTGTGGTCGAGATCCGGGACGGTGTCGCCGACGTCCGCCTGAACCGCCCGGAGAAGCTCAACGCGCTCGACGGGCCCATGTATCGGGCCCTTGTCGACACGTGCGAGGAGATCCGGAAGCAGCCGGCCGTACGCGTCGTCGTGCTGTCGGGCGAAGGCCGAGGTTTCTGTGCGGGCCTCGACTTCGCGGCGTTCCAGACCATGGCGGGAGACCGTGCGGCCAGCTCGGCGATGGCCGAGAACGTCGCCTCGAAAGAAGGCGCGAACATCGGCCAGCGGGCCGTCGCGGGCTGGTCCGAGCTGGCCGTTCCGGTCATCGCGGCGATCCACGGGCCCTGCCTCGGCGGCGGCCTGCAGCTCGCGCTCGGCGCCGACATCCGCCTCGTCGCGCCCGACGCCTCGCTGTCGGCCATGGAGGTCCGCTGGGGGCTCGTGCCGGACATGGGAGGAAGTCTCGCTCTCGCCCGCCTGGTCCGTCCCGACGTCGCCAAGGAGCTCGTCTGGACCGGGCGCACGGTGTCCGGAGCGGAGGCCGTCCACCTCGGGCTGGCGACGAGGCAGGAGGCCGACCCACTCGCCGCGTCCCTCGAACTGGCCGCGCGGATCGCGGCCCGCAGCCCCGACGCCGTGCGCGCGGGCAAGCGGCTCCTGACCGACGCCGTCGGCCGCACGCCGGACGAGCAGATGGCCCTCGAACGTCAGGAGAGCAGCGCGCTGGTCGGCACCGCCAACCAGATCGAGGCGGTGACAGCCTCCTTCGAGAAGCGCCCCCCGCTCTTCCGGGACCCCGCCTAGAAACCGGCGCCACGGCGACATTCCGGACCGCTGGTAACGACCACCGGCCGACGAAGCGGGATTTCCTCCTCGACCGCTTACAGTCCCATCAGTCGCCGTAGGTCACGGGCCTGCGACTCCGTCGCCGAGACATCCTCGAGAGGTCAGATGATGCCGTCGATCGATCCCGCCGGCCTGCCCCTGGAACAGAAGGTGTCGCTGCTGTCGGGCCGTGACTTCTGGACGACCAAACCAGTCGAGGCGGCCGGGATTGCGCCGATCGTGCTCACCGACGGCCCGCACGGCATCCGGCTCCAACGCGACGGCACCGATCATCTGGACTTCTACGACAGCCTGCCCGCCACCTGCCTGCCGCCGGCGGTCGCCGTGGGGTCGAGCTGGGACGTCGAGGTGGCGCGGCGGCTCGGCGCGGCGGTCGGCCGCGAGGCCCGCGCTCTCGGTGTCACGGTCGTCCTCGGGCCCGGCGTCAACATCAAACGCTCGCCGCTGTGCGGGCGGAACTTCGAGTACTACTCGGAGGACCCGCTGCTGGCCGGCATGCTCGGCGCCGCGCATGTCCGCGGGCTGCAGGCTCAGGGGGTGGGCGCGTCGGTGAAGCACTTCGCGGCCAACAACCAGGAGACCGACCGGATGCGGATCAGCGCGGACGTCGACGAGCGGACCCTGCGGGAGATCTACCTCGCCGCCTTCGAACGGATTGTCACCGAGGCGCGGCCGGCGACCGTGATGACGTCCTACAACCGGATCAACGGGACGCCCGCGTCCCAGCACCGCTGGCTGCTCACCGACGTCCTGCGCGGCGAATGGGGCTTCGCGGGGGTCGTCGTGTCCGACTGGGGCGGCGTCAACGACCGCGTCGCCGCCCTGGCGGCGGGGCTGGACCTGCAGATGCCCGGCACGGGCGGCGCCAGCGACGCGGAGATCGTGCGCGCGGTCCGCGCCGGCGCCCTCGACGAGGCCCACGTGGACGCCAGCGCACGCCGCGTAGCCGCCCTCTCCGGCCTGGTGACCGAGGCGGGCGGCGAGCTTCCTGTCGACGAGCACCATGCCCTGGCCCGGGAGCTGGCCGCTGACTGCGTCGTCCTGCTCAGGAACGCCGACGGTGTTCTTCCCCTCGCCCGGCCGTCACGCATCGCGGTCATCGGCGACCTTGCCACCAGCCCCCGGTTCCAGGGCGGCGGCAGCTCCCGCATCAACCCCACCAGGGTCGACGTCCCGCTGGACGCCATCCGCGCGCTGGGTGAATCCGTGACCTACGCGCAGGGTTACAGGACGGACGGCCCCGGCGACGATCGGGAGGCCCTGCTCGCACGAGCCGTGCGGACCGCCGCGGCGGCCGACGTGGCGATCGTGTTCGCAGGGGTCGACAAGGAGACCGAGGGCGTCGACCGCGAGCACATCGCCCTGCCCGCCGAGCAGGTGGCACTCATCCGCGCGGTCGCCGCGGCGGCACCGCGCACCGTCGTCGTGCTGGCCGGCGGCGGCGTCATGTCGCTGGAGGGCTGGCACGACGAGGTCGACGCGATCCTCGCCGGCTGGCTGCTCGGCCAGGCCGCCGGCGGGGCGATCGCCGATGTCCTGTTCGGCGTGGTCAATCCGTCCGGGCATCTCGCGGAGACCATCCCGCTGCGTCTCGCGGACACTCCCAGCTATCTCAACTTCCCGGGCGAGGCGGGTCATGTCCGCTACGGCGAAGGCGTGATGGTCGGCTACCGCTACTACCAGACCGTCGAGCGCACCGTCCGCTATCCGTTCGGGCACGGGCTGAGCTACACCACCTTCACCACCGATGCTCTCGAGGTCAGCCTGACCGGAGACGACACCGCCACCGCCCACGTGACCGTGACGAACACCGGTGGACGGACCGGCAGACACGTCATCCAGGTCTACGTCGCCACCGCCGCGGGGCCCGTCCGCCGCCCCGCCCGGGAGCTTCGCACCTTCACGAAGATCACCCTGCGGCCGGGTGAGACCCGCACCGTCGACCTCGATCTGGATCGGCGTGCCTTCGCCTACTACGACATCGAGCTGCACCGGTGGGTGGTCGCCCCGGGCGACTACACGATCCAGGTCGGCGAGAACTCCGCGCACATCGTCGCCGAACAGTCGGTCGCCCTGACCGGCGACTCCGGTCACCGGCCGCTGAGCCTCGACTCCCCGTTCGGCGACTGGCTGCACCACCCGGTCGTCGGCCCACAGCTGCGGCGCTCCCTCGGTGGGGGAATGACCGAACAGTCGCGGAAAGCCCTCGAACAGAACCCGGACCTGCTCGAATCGATCTCCTCGATGCCGATCCGCCAGGTCCTGAGCATGGCCGGCACGAGATTCCGGGACGAGGAGCTCGCCCGGCTGATGGAGCTGAGCCGGTAGCGGCTCGGACGGAGCGGGCAACGACGCCCCGATGGCGGTCAGGCTCGGCGCAGGGCGGCGGCGAAGCGCAGTGCGGCCTCGACGAGTTCACCGCCGGGCGCGTCGCCGAGCAGGTCTGCGGTCAACGCGACGTCCTTGAGCAGCGTCACGTAGTTCCCCGACTCGGCCATGGCCCGCATCGAACCGGCCCGAAGCCGGACCGACGATGGGTCCTGGCCGGGCCGACGCGGTCCATGCACCGGATCGCCGCGTCGACGATCATCCTGCGGGCCTCGTCGTCGTCAGCGGGCGGCGCGCCACCCCAACCACGCCTGCTCATCCCCGGCCCTCGATGGCCGACCCCTCGGCGCCGCTGCTTCCCTTGACCTGACCTGAGATGTCGAGCATCCTAACGACCTGTGCGAGTCATACAACATCATAAATCTTGTATGAAATCGTGCGATCTTGGGGGCCTCATGACGACCCTGCAGGTCCGGCGTGTCTCCTTCGATTTCGACGGCGACGTACCCTTCCTGTGGAACCCGCTGGACCCGGACTTCTCGCTGCAGATGAACGCCACCGGCGTCATCGCGATCGCGTTCGAGAAGTACATCGTGGCCGCGATGAAAGAGGCGATTCCCCAGATCACCGATCCCGAGGTCGCCGCCGAGGCAGACGCGTTCCTCCGTCAGGAGGCACAGCACGCCCGTGCCCACCGCCAGCACATGAGGGCACTGATCCGGGCCCATCCTGGTCTCCAGAACACCCTCGATGCGGCGTCAGCCCTGTACGACGGGCTACTGGAATCCAGGCCGTTGAAATTTCACCTGGCCTACATCGCGGACCTCGAATCCGCGTTCACGCCGACTTTCAAGCTCTTCCTCGACAACGAGGACAGGTTGTTCCGGCCCGGCGACGAGCGTGTCGCGTCGCTCTTCCTCTGGCATTTCACCGAGGAGGTCGAACATCGCAGCTCCGGCCTGCGTGTCTACCGTACGTTCGGCAGCGAGTCCTACCGCCTCCGCGCGCTTCCCTCGGTGCTGCGCCATCTCAACCAGCTGATAACGACCGTGGCGAACGGCTTCAACGAGCATGTCCCGTTCGACGCCCGGAAGGTCGACGCTCGTACTTTGATCCCGGTCGAAGGCCTGCGGCAGGCGGTTCGCCGGCCCTTCCAGCGCGGGCACGCTCCACAGCGACGCACCGGTGGCCTCGACTGCGTACCCAGGCAGGAGCTCCGAGCCGCCGCTTTCCGTGTTCTGCGGGCCCAACTGCCTGGCCACGATCCCGAGCACCAGCCGCTTCCGGCCTTCGTGGACACCTGGCTGAGCCGTTACGACGCCGGAGCGCCCGTCGCCGCCTGGTATTCGTCGTCTGCACCGAGCAGCTGACGACCTTTTCACCTCGAGGCCCGGTGGCCCGGGATCCGCGCCCCCACGCCGGTGCCGCGCTCCGGACGAGCGCGGCGATCACAGACGGCCGGGGGCGCCGTGCCACGCCGTTTCGTCAACGAACTCTGCCCTGTGAGGTTGCCGAATGACATACACCTACAGTGAGGCGTTCCGTCGCCTCGCGCAGGAGCTCGGGTTTGCCGACGACCCGATCAAAGGTCTGGTGCACCTGCGCCACCCGGGTGAGCTGGCCAACTGGACCCTGCCTGTCGTCGAAGGCGTGATGATCGGCGGTGCGGGACTCGGCCTGCTCCGGGCCCTGGAACGGTGGCGCCGCGACGCCGACCCGAATCTGCTCGCGGTCTGGGCCGGCTCGGTCGCCTACCTGATGGCCATCGAACCACCGCTGTATTTTCCCGACGCGTTCCACATGCCCGAGTACCTGCGGGATGTTTTCGCCCACAACGTCTTCTCCGTTCAGTTCCTGCACGAACATCTTCCGCTCTACATCATCGCTCTGTACCCGGCGGTGGCATCGCTGGCCTACGAGATCGTCGATTCGTTCGGCGTTTTCTCGGACAACGTCCTGCTCGGTGCGGTGTGCGTCGGTTTCGTCCACCAGATTTTCTATGAGATCTTCGACCACATCGGCCCGCAGCTGAAGTGGTGGATCTGGAACACGGACGCGCCGACGAACAGCCCGTCGCTCGGCTCGGTACCCATGACCAGCGTCTTCCAGTTCGCCACGCTCGGGCCGGCTGCACTCGTCCTGCTCGCGCACCTCATCGTCGGCCGCAAGGTCGACCGCGGTGAGACGATCAGCGGCCGAAGCCTCGCCGGCCGGTCGCTGGCCATCGGGGCGTTGGTGCCGGCAGCGGTGGCGCTGGTCAGCACGCCCATCGGCAAGCTCGGTGAGCGGTTCTCGCCGCGCGCCGCACTGGGCGGGTCCTCCGCCCTGCCCTGGGTGGTCGCCGTGCCCACCCTTGCCGCGGCCTGGCGACGGTCCCGCGCCACGACGGTCAGCGCTGACGCCGCGACAACCGGGGCCGAAGGCTCCTCGTGGTTCGGAGTCACCTACGGCAGTGCCTATCTCGCCGCCTTCGGTGTGTTGTGGGGAAAGGCCCTGCCTGCGTTCCGCGCGGCCAAGGGCGGTGTGACCAGCGAGGGAACGCGCATCGGCAACCTGCCCTACACAATCGCCTGCGGCGCCGCGGCAGCAGCAGCCCTCGCCGGTGTCGCGACAGCGGGCCGCCAGCCCGCCAGAGCCCGCCGCGGCCTGCTGAGAGCAGGACTCCGCGCGGCCCGCACCGGTTCGTGGGGTGCTGTCCGCCGGTAGGTGCGGTTATGGCTGGTAGCGGTAGCCCATCCCCGGTTCGGTGGTGAAGTGGCGGGGAGGGGTGGGGTCAGGTTCGCGCGGCCAACCTGACGAAGCTCGTGGACCGCACCGTCATCATGGGCGCGCACATCGAGATCTGACGACGAACGCCGTCGCACGCGACGGTCTGGCTCCTCCGCGGCGCTGACGATGGCGGGATGTCGGCCCAGCCGTGCGCAGCCCTGGCTCCGAGCGGGTCCAGCGATGCCCAGCGGTCCCGTCCGGGCCAGGACCATCCGCCCATAGGTGGCGGGAGGTAGCTCACTCGGAGCGACGTTCGTCCGGCGACATGCTGATGGTCATCCCGATCGAGGAGGACCTGATGCCTGCCACCACCGGTACGAAGGCCACCGCGGCGGTGGGTGAGCTGGTCCGCATCGTGACGGGAGCGAGCGGCAGGGAGGGCGGACCGGTGAGCGAGCGTCGGTGGATCGCATGGTTCGAGGAGATCGGTGCGGACGACGTCGGGCAGGTCGGGGGCAAGGGCGCGAACCTCGGAGAGCTGACCCGTGCGGGGCTGCCTGTGCCGCCCGGTTTCGTGATCACGGCGGCCGCCTATCTCGACGTCGTCGACGCGGCCCGGACACGATCGGAGATCGCCGCCCGCGCCGCGCGGATCGACCCTGACGACACCGCGCAGCTCGCACAGGTCGCCGGGGAGTTACGAGCGCGCATCGAGGCGGCGCCCGTCCCGGAGCCGCTGCGCCAGGCGATATCGGAGGCCTACCGAAAGCTGGGCGGTGGCCCGGTGGCGGTACGGTCGTCGGCGACGGCCGAGGACGCGGCCGATACCTCGTTCGCGGGCATGAACAGCACGTTCACCAACGTCTGCGGTGAGGAGGAACTCCTCGCGCGGGTGCGCGAGTGCTGGGCATCGCTGTACGGGCCGCGGGTCGTCGCCTACCGGGCCAGCCACCACCTGGCGGCCGAACCGCGGATCGCGGTCGTGGTCCAGCGGATGGTCGACGCCGAGCGGTCGGGCGTGATGTTCTCAGCCGACCCACTGACCGGTGACAGGACCCGGATCATGATCGAGGCGGCCTTCGGGCTCGGCGAAGTCGTCGTCGGCGGCGAGATCATCCCGGACACCTACGTGGTGGACAAGGACGGTCTGCGGCTGGTCGACGCCCGGACCGGCGCGCAGGGCCATCAGATAGTCCGTGGCCGCGACGGTCATGACCTGACCGTCGACATGCCGGCGCGGGACCATCGCCAGGTCCTGTCCGCGGACGAGATTCTGGGCCTGGCCAGGCTCGCCCTGCAGGTCGAAGAGCATTTCGGCGAGCCGCAGGACATGGAGTGGGCGATCGAGGGCAGCCACACCCACCTCGTGCAGGCCCGCCCTGTCACCACCGGCGCGCCCACGGGTGCGGCGGCCGCGGCCGGACGGCCCATCGCCGGTCCGGCCACGGCCGCCGGTGAGCCGGGCCCGGCTGTGCTGCCGCGCCCCGGCGTGGCACCCGCCGGCACGGTGTTGCTGACCGGCCGGGGCGGCTCGCCGGGCCGAGCCGGTGGAAGGGTCCGCGTCCTCGCCTCACCCGACGAGGCCGCGGCGTTCACCTCCGGCGAGATCCTGGTCGCGGCGATGACCTCCCCGGACTGGGTGCCCGTCATCCGCCGTGCCGCCGCCGTGGTCACCGACAGCGGCGGCATCACCTGCCACGCAGCGATCGTCGCCCGCGAGCTCGGTGTCCCCTGCGTCGTTGGAACGAGCACGGCGACGTCCACTTTGCGGACCGGCGACCAGGTCGTCGTCGACGGCGCCCTCGGCGTGGTCGAAAGCGCGGGCACGGGAGAAGCCGCCGCGGGGACACTGGCCAATCCCACGCGGACCGTGGTGATGGTCGCCCCGCCGGCCGTGGTGGCGGACCGGGCGGAGCCCGGCACGGCGATGATCCCGGCCCAGCATCCGCCGGCCGTGGGTGCCATCGAGCCGACCGCCACCAGGCTCTACGTGAACCTCGCCGTCACCGACCACGCGGAGCAGGCCGCGGCCCTGCCCGTCGGGGGCGTGGGCCTGCTGCGCGCGGAGTTCCTCCTCACCGACGCTCTCGGCGGCATGCACCCCCGCCACCTGCTGGAGCTGGGACGGCGCGCCGAGTTCACAGCACGGATGACGGCGTCACTGCTGCGCATCACCCGCGCGTTCGCCCCCCGGCCGGTGATCTACCGGGCCACGGACTTCCGCAGCAACGAGTTCCGCGGGCTCACCGGCGGCGAGCGCCACGAGCCGATCGAGGCCAACCCGATGATCGGCTACCGGGGCTGCTTCCGCTATATCCACGACCCCGCCGTGTTCGCGGCGGAGCTGGAAGTACTCGCCGCCGTGCGGGAACACACCCCCAACCTGCACCTCATGATCCCGTTCGTGCGGACCGCGTGGGAGCTCGAAGCCTGTCTGAAGGCAGTCGACACCAGTCCGCTCGGCGGACATCGGGACATGCTCCGCTGGGTGATGGCCGAGGTGCCCTCGGCCGCCTACTGGATCCCCGCCTACGCCGGGCTCGGGATCGACGGCGTCTCCATCGGTTCCAACGACCTGACCCAGCTCGTGCTCGGCGTCGACCGCGACTCCGAGATCTGCGCAGAGCTGTTCGACGAGACCGACCCCGCGGTGCTGGACACCATCGCCCGCATCATCAGCGCCTGCCAGGACAACGGCCTCACCTCGTCTCTGTGCGGTCAGGCCCCCTCCACCAGACCCGACTACGTCGAACGGCTCGTCCGGCTCGGCATCACCTCCGTGTCGGTCGACCCGGACGCCGTCACGGCGGCGGCGTGGTCCATCGCCGGCGCCGAACGCCGCATCCTGCTCGACGCCGCACGGGCCCGGCCCCCGCGGGAAACCAGCGTGCGCCCGCCACGATGACCGAAGTCGTGGCGGGCCTGGACGGACGGCTCGGCCACCTCGGTACGATGGCCAGGCGGCGGCGCTCGCGCTGCCGCTGAGCCGTCTGCTGCGGGATCGGCTCCGGTGGTGTAGTTCTTCCCGAGGGTGGCATTCGTCGTCACCATCGCCGCCGGACAGGAGCGCCGTTCCCCGTGTTCCACCCACGTCTCCCGCGCCCGCCGCGCTACTCCCGCCGGTGGCTTCGGGGGGACGTCGCCAGCGGCCTCACGGTGGCCGCCTATCTGATCCCGCAGGTCATGGCCTACGGCGCGCTCGCGGGCGTGGCACCCGTCGCGGGCCTGTGGGCGATCGCTCCCGCCATGGTCGCGTACGCGCTGCTGGGGTCGTCGAGGCTGCTGTCGGTCGGCCCGGAATCAACCACCGCGCTGATGACAGCGGCCGCCGTCGCCCCGCTGGCGGACGGTGATCCGTCCCGGCATGCCGCTCTCGCGGCCACACTCGCCGTCGGGGTCGGGGTGTTCGCGGTGGCCGCCGGGTTCGCGCGGCTCGGTGTCATCGCCCACCTGCTGTCGCGGCCGATCCTGGTCGGCTACCTCGCCGGGGTCGCGATCATCATGGTCGTCGGGCAGTTGGAGAAGGTGACCGGAGTCCCGGTCGACGGCGACAGCCTGTACGGGGAGCTCCACTCGTTCGCCACCTCACTGCACCACCTGCACGGGAAGACCCTCGCGGTTTCGGCCGCCTCGCTCGCGCTGCTCGTCGCGCTGCACCGGTGGACGCCCCGTCTGCCGAGCCCGCTGATCGTGATCATGATCGCGACGGTCGCGGTCTGGGCGTTCGGCCTCGACGAGCACGGCGTGCGCGTGGTCGGTCACGTCGACGCCGGCCTCCCGCACCTGGCGCTGCCGACGGGGTCCGACCTCGTCGACCTCGCTCCGTCCGCGCTCGGCGTTCTCTTCGTCGGCTTCGCCGACAACATGCTCACCGCCCGTGCCTTCGGCGGACGCGACAGCCATCAGATCAACGCCAACCGGGAGCTGTTCGCGCTCGGCGCGGCGAACCTGGGAGCGGGAGTCGGGCAGGGCTTCCCGGTCAGCAGCAGCGGGAGCCGTACCGCGCTCGCCGCCTCCAGCGGCGCGCGCACCCAGCTGTACTCCCTGGTCGCGCTCGGCGCGGTCGTCCTGGTCCTCGCCTTCGGACGTCCCGCGCTGGCGATGTTCCCGATGGCGACCCTCGGCGCGATCATCATTTTCGCCGCGACCAGGCTGATCGACGTCGCCGGCTTCCGTCGGCTTGCCTCGTTCCGGCGCAGCGAGCTCGCGCTCGCGCTCACCGCCGCGGTGGGCGTCCTGGTCTTCGACATCCTGTACGGGGTGCTGGTGGCCATCGCCGTGTCGCTGCTGGATCTGCTGGCCCGGGTCGCCCGGCCCCACGACGCGGTGCTGGGCCAGGTTCCCGGCCTGGACGGGATGCACGACGTGGACGACTACCCGAACGCCCGCACCGTCCCGGGCCTGTTCGCCTACCGGTACGACTCGCCGCTGTTCTTCGCCAACGCCGAGAACTTCCGCCGCCGTGCGCTCGCGGCTCTCGACGCGTGCGGCGAGGACGTCGACTGGTTCGTCCTCAACGTGGAGGCCATCGTCGAGGTCGACATCACGGCACTCGACGCGCTGGAGGACCTGCGCGCCGAGGTGACCCGCCGTGGCATCGCCTTCGGCCTGGCCCACGCCAAGCACGACCTGCTCGACGACCTCACCGCCTACGGGCTCACCGCGAAGATCCAGCCTGAAATGATCTTCCCGACGATGCGTGCCGCCACAGCCGCCCACCACCTGCGGCTGGGCCCCGCACACCCCTGACCGCCGCGGGCGCGGCGCCGGCGTTCCGGATGTCGACCGCCCCGCTGCGGCGGCTCTGTTTCGAAGAGAATGTTGTCCATGCCGACCGACGGCCGGGAGACGAGGCCGTGCTGGTCGTCGAACAGGCAGCCGAAAACCCTGCCGGCGATGTAGCTGCTCGGCGGGCGCGGAAGGTCGATTCCGCCAACGCCCCCTTTCCACACCAGATCCATCCGCTCGAGCAGGTACGGCATCCAGCCGACCTGACTCTCGGCATAGGTGATCGTCAGGCCGGGAAACCGCTCGAGCGGTGAACCCGCTGCCGGGAAAGGATCAGCTGCCCTCGGGGCGGCCCGTCTCCACATTCGTATCCGCGGAACGGGCACCCTCGACCGGCCGGTAGGCGTACTGGCCGGCGAGGACCACCTGGACCGTCGCCGCGACGGCTGCACGCAGCTCGTCCACGCTGCGCCGGCCGACCTGCCAGAAGTGCAGGTCGGTGAGGAAGGCCTTCCCGATTATCTCGGTGGCGACCTTGTCTCGTTCGTCGGCGACGTGATCCGGGCCGTAGATCGCGGCACCGATGACAGTTCTCATCGCCGCTTCGGCCTCGTCGATGGCGACACCAGCGGCACTCGACGTCATCGCCTGAATGAAAGCTCCGACGAGGCGGGGATTGCGGTCGAGCCCATCGATGAGCAGGTTCATCACCACGATGACCCGGGTGGCGGGATCGTCGCCGATCCGCGGCGCCGAGCGCAGATCCGCGCCGGCACCGCGCAGGCGGCGGATGAGTGCCGCGGAAAGCAGGAGCTCCTTGGACGGGAAGTAGCGGTACAGCGTGCCCAGCGCGACGCCGGCCTTCTCGGCGACAGTGCGCATCTGCACCGCTTCGTAGCCGCCGCCGGCGGCAAGCCCGACCGCGACGGTCAGGATGCGCTCCCGCCGTGCGTGCTGGGTCGAGTTGGCCACGACCGCGCCGTGCTCGGATGCCCGGTCCGATCTGAGCGCGGCAGTGTCGGCCGACATTCTCGCGACCTCCGTCTCCGCGCCCTGCCCGCCACCGGCAGGTGGCCTTGCGCCCGGCCGCGCCGCCTCGCACCACCGGAGGTCGCCGACCTCTGATGTACGTCATCGCATCTGCGCTCAGCTCTCTTCGGGAGGTTACTTCACGGCGACCGGGTTGACAGGTGCACCGAGTCCGGCGCTGAAGGGCTGCGGCGTGGCCTCGAGCAGGAAGTCGTAACGACCGTCCGAGGCGCAGTCGGCCGCCAGTTCCTCGAGGTCGAAGTTCTGGCCCTGAGTGAGCCCCATCTCGACCAGGTGCAGCAGGTGGACGGGGAGATACAGATCAGGGCGCTCGCCGGGGAAGACCTCGAACGTCATCGTGTCGGTGGCGACCGCGGCGATGTCGTGGCGATGCAGCCATTCGACCGTCAGCATGGACAGGCCTGCCGCGGGCGCCATGTAGCCGAGCCGGTCACCCCGATGCAGAACGGTGATCTGCCCGGTACGGACGAGCAGGATGTCGCCCGCCTCGATCCGTAGCCCGGCCAGGTCGACCGCATATTCAAGATCTTCTACCGTGATCGCATGGCCACCGGGCAGGACGTCGACGCCGCGCGCGCGGGCGACGTCGAGAAGCACCCCGCGCCCCACCAACGGCCCGATCTTGTCGATCCCGCAACGCCCCGCCCCCGCCGCGGTGATCGTCTGCGCGCCGAATCCGTTGTAGATGCGATTGTCGTAGGAGGCATGCGCGAGGGCGTCCCAGTGGGTGGCGGCCTGCAGCCCCATCACGACGACGTCGTCCGAGAAGCATGCCTGCGCCGGATCACCGGTGATGGGCTCGTTGAGCGATACCATGGTTCGCAGTGGGTTGATCCTGCCCGGCAACGCCCCGGTCTGCGGCCCGCCAGACGACAGCGGAAGCCCCAGAGCCAGCCGGCGGCCACTGCGTACCGTCGCGGCGGCCCGCCGGACCGCCTCCGGCGTGATCAGATTGACGGTCCCCCGCTCATCGCTGTCACCCCATCGGCCCCAGTTGTTCACCTTCCGGGCGAGTTCGTGGAACTCGTCGGGTAACGACATCCGCCTTCCCCTCCCGATGCTCAGGCCGGCCGACCGGGTCAGGCCCCACCGACCTGCGCCTGCCGCTGTCGGGTGGTGCTGTGAACCGGATCCGTGTCGAAGCGGGGCAGCACGTGGCGGCCGAACGTCTCCACGGACTCGATGGCCAGCTCACGGGTCAGCGCACTCGAGAGGACACCGAACACCAGCTGGTCGGCACCGATGTCGACGTAGCTCTGGACCGAGCGTGCGCATTCCTCCGGGTCGCCGACGATGACGTACCCGTTGGTGATCGCCAGTTCGAGCAGGTCCGGAGTGACTTCCGGTAGCAGTTCCGGCCAGTCGGGCACGTGCTTCGGCTTCGGGAACGTGTCGAGATATCGGTACACCAAGCTCTGCAGGCGGCTCATCGACATGTCGAGGGCGGTCTCGCGCGCCCTGGCCCCGTCCGGAAGACACATCATCTGACTGGTGACCATGACATTGTTGTTAACGTATCCGCCGACTGGCTCCGCCTTTTCGATGTTCTTCTTGTACACCTCTATGAGTGGCGCGAGCTCGTCGGGCGTGCCGTGACCGAAGCACAGCACACCCAGCCCCATCCGGGCCGCCTTCTCGAAGGTCGCGGGATTTCCGGCGGCAACCCACAACGGCGGATGCGGGTCGGTGTACGGCTTCGGCAGCACGTTCCGCGGCGGCAGCGAGAAGAACCGGCCCTCGTGCTGGTAGAGCCCCTCCCGCCACATCTTCGGGAGCTCGGCCACGACCTCGTCGAACATCTCCCGCGTCAGCGCCGGGTCGGTGATGCCGAACCCCTGCTGCTCGGTGCTGGACGAACCCCGGCCCATACCCAGCTCGAACCGGCCGTTGGAGAGGTGGTCGAGCATGGCGGCACGTTCGGCGATGCGTGCCGGATGGTTCACGGGCGGGGTGATGTTGAAGATCCCGCTACCCAGGTGGATCCGCTCCGTGACGCCGGCGAGATAGGCGAGGAAGCTCTCGTTCGAGGACAGATGCGAGTACTCCTCGAGGAAGTGATGCTCCGTCGCCCAGGTGTATTTGAAGCCAACCCGATCAGCGGCGCAAACAAGGTCGATCTCGGCTCGCAGGCGCTGATGTTCCGTGTCTGGAGGACCTCCTCCGGTGACCCTCTTCGGCATGTGCAGAGAATTAAAGAGCCCGAACTCCATGGCGGTGCCACCCCTCTCCGACGTCGACGGCAGGACGCCTGGATGTCGATCAACAGTGGACTAGAACTGGTTCTAGAGCGTAGCATGCCGACACCATCCGGCAAGCAATGCCAGCCATCTATACCTGATCATAGAACCGGTTCTAGTATGAGGGTGCTGCCCGCTTATCACTCGTCTGGCGCGCAGCGATCACCACAGTCCACGGGACGCCGAAGCGCTGCGAGAGAGGACGGGGTACATGAGTGAGCCCGACACGAAGATCTACGTCCACGGCGAATGGTGGGAGCCCGATCAGGGCCACTACCCGGTGCTTGATCCCGCGACGGAGCAGGTCGTCGGTGCGGCACCGGAGGCTGGATCAGCGCAGGTGGAGGCCGCCGCGGCGGCCGCTCGCGCGGCCTTCGACGACTGGTCGGCCGCCCCGCCGGCACACCGCGCCGAGATTCTGGACCGCATCGCCCTCCTGCTCGCCAGGCAGGCGAGCGAGCTCGTACCACTCGTGCAGGCCGAGACCGGCTCGACCATGCGGGTCGCCACGACCATGCAGGTGCCGGTGGCGGTCGAGCGCTTCGAGCGCTACGCGCGGCTCGCGGGAGCCTCGACCGACCTTCCACTTCCGCCACAGGCCGTCGCGGCGACCGCGATGTCACGCGGCGGGCTCGTCGGGGCCGTCGCCCGACGCGCCCCGATGGGGGTCGTCGCGTGCATCACCCACCCGGAACCCGGAACAGCTTGATCCCAACCAGCACATTTTCTAGATTAGAACTGGTTCTAGTTTCATTTCACAAAGGCGGTAGACGGTGCGATGACCGAATCAGGAGAGACCAGCGAGGCCCTCGTCGAAGAACTCGACGAGGATCCCTTCGGCGGCCTCGAACGCCGAGAGCTGTGCTCCCTCGGCCGTGAATGGCTGCTGCACGGCCACCTCCAGGACCGCATAGGAATGCCGCTGGTACTGGAGAACAGCGACCGGGAGACGATGGAGAAGGCCGCCATCGACCAGTGGATGGCGGCCAGCCCGGTCTATTCCCGGCGGGTTCAGCGGGCGCTCGGGTTCGGCGCTCCCACCGTCGAGTCGATATTCAAGAACCTCCAGCTCGACATCGGCACTCCGCACCAGTACCTCGACGTCCGGTACCGCCTCCTCGGGCCCGACCGCGGAGAGTTCTTCCTCGCCCACTGCGGCGCGCTGTTGGATGTGGAGCCGATGGGCGAGGAGTTCGTCCACGGTATGTGCCACACGATCGAGGACCCCACCTTCGACGCGACCGCCGGCGCGGGCAACCCACGGGCCCGGGTTCGGCCGCTGCATCGACCGCCCCGCACACCGGCCGGCCGCGAACCGCACTGCCACTGGACGGTCCACATCGACGACGGCCCGCCCGTCGCACCTCACCGCAACGAGGCACTCGTGGCCGCGTCACTCGCGGCGACGGTGACGCTGCCGGCGCCACGAGATGTGCCTGGCGCCGAGCCCGGGGGGTGGGCTGACTACAGCGGCCCGTTCGCGGCGGACTTCGCGCTCGAGGACCTGTCCCGTTCCGCGCTGGTGATCGCGCTGCGCGAGGTGGCGCTGCAGAGCCACCTGTTGTTCCGCTCCTACCAGCTCGCCGTCGAGGACCACTTCGGTACGGAGCGGGTGGCCCAGGTCGTGCCCCGGGTCTTCGCCGGCCTCGGTGGGCTGACCTCGGAACGGCTACGGCGCTCGATGCGTCTGCCGGGCGGCGCGGAAAGCGTGGCCAGGGTCCTGCGGCTGCACCCGATGCTGGCGCCCGCCGGCTATGTGAGGACACGGATCGAACTCGTGGACGCCACCCGGGTGAGATTCGCCCTTCGGGAGAGTCCGGTGACCTCGGAACCCGACGGCCGCACCTGGTTCGCCCGCCTGGGCCACGATGCGGGCAGCCTTGCCCAGATAGCCGCGCTGGTACGCGGCGTTGACGCCCGGGCCAGGGTGGGTGCCGCGCGCCTGCGGCCGGACGAGGTGCTCGCCTACGAGATCGAGGTCGACCCGGCCGCGCCGGAAGCGCCCGAGGCCCCGGAAGTGAGGCTGGCGAAGATCAGCAATGGTGCGGGCTTCCTCTTCCGGCAGCGTCGTTCCCCGCGTGGCCCCGAACCGGTCGCGGACGTGCCGGCGCAGACGGGTGGCAGGCCATGAGCTCGCAGCCCGGCGCGGCGGAGCGCGACATCAACCGCGGGACGGCCCGCGTCGACGACACCGATCATCTACGTCGCGTCTTCAGCGCCTTCCCCAGCGGGGTGACCGCGGTCGCCGCGCTCGTGGACGGGTCCCCGGTCGGCATCGCCGCCAGTTCGTTCACCTCGGTGTCGCTGTGCCCGGCCTACGTCTCGATCTGTGTCGCACACAGCTCCACCACCTGGCCGGTGCTGCGGACGGCCGGCCGGTTCGGTGTCAGCGTGCTCAGCGCCAGCCAGGAGCAGGCCTGCCGGCAGCTTGGTTCCCGTGCCGGTGACCGGTTCGCCGCCCTCTCCTGGCAGGCCACTCCCGGCGGCGCGGTGCTGATGAACCAGGCGAGCGCGTGGTTGGAGTGCTCCATCGAGCAGGAGGTCCCGGTCGGGGACCACAACGTCGTGCTGATGCGGGTGCTCGATCTGAACGCCGACCTTCGGATCCCCCCACTGGTCTTCCAGTCCAGCCGGTTCCATCAGCTGCATTCGGCCGGCGCGTAGATGATCGCCGAGCCCACCGGCGATCTCCCGGTGCCGGCGGCCCGCCGCTGCCAGCACGCCCCGCCCGCCCCGACTCGACGACGGAGATCGTGATGTCACCCACCCTGACCGGCCGGCGATTCATCGGACGCAACGCACTCGTCACAGGCGCCGCGTCCGGAATCGGCCGCTCCGTTGTTCTCCGCCTCGCCGCGGAGGGCGCCTCGGTACTGGCCTGCGACGTCGACGCGGCCGGACTGGCGGAGACTGAGAAGCTGGCCACGGACAGCGACGGAACGGTGCGCACCCGCGTCACGGACGTGCGTGATCCGGCCGAATGCCGGGCGGCGGTCTCGGCCGCCGTCGAGGCGTTCGGCAGCCTTCACGTACTCGGAAACGTCGCCGGGATCCTGCGTTTCAACAACGTGGCCGATGTCAGCGAGCAGGAGTACCGGTCCATGTTCGCGGTGAACACCGACGGCTATTTCTTTCTGTGCCAGGCCGCTATTCCCCATCTTCTCGCCAGCCGCGGAAACATCGTGAACATCGCCTCCAACGCCGGAGTCATGGGGGGCGCCTACACGGTGGTCTACTGCATGACGAAGGGCGCGGTCATCCAGCTTACCCGTGCGCTCGCCATGGAGTTCCTCAAGACGGACCTCCGAGTCAATGCCATCGCACCCGGTGGAACACAGACGAACATCGTCCGCACGGCCGAGTTCCCCGCCGACACCGACTGGGAGCTGATCGGGCGCTACAGCCTGCCGAAGCCCCTGGCCACCCCGGAGCAGATAGCGGCTCTGTTCGCCTTCGTGGCCAGCGACGAGGCCGCGAACATCAACGGCGCCATCCTCGCCAGTGACGGCGGGTTGACCGCCGGGTAAGCCACCCGCCACCGAGAGAGCTTTTCCTGTCGCCACTGTGAACGGTTCAGATGACGCACCACCGGCAGGGCCTTCTGGTGTACACGGGAGCCCGCACTACCGAACCCGACCGACATAATAAGTGGAGCTGTAAATGGGTTGCAGCCTGACATTGCTTCCGGTCCTTGGCGCCGCCCACATATAGCCGTTTCCGGCGTAGATGCCCATGTGGGTGATGTTTGACGGGCTGCCGAAGAAGATGAGGTCTCCGGGCTGTTTTCCGGCCTTCGGTATACGTGTCGTGGCCTGGAACTGCTGCTGGGCGGTACGCGGCAGGTTCCGCCCAAGCTGCCGGTAGACGTACTGGGCGTATCCCGAGCAGTCGAAGGCGTAGGGTCCCGCGGCGCCGTAGACGTACGGTTTGCCGTTCTGCAGGGACGCGAGGTAGACCGCCTTCGCGCCGATCTCGCTTGCCGGGACCGAGTCGTAGGCCGGTGTGGACGCGGCGCCGGACTGCCCCCCTCCGGTGCGAGCGGGCCTCGCCGCCGAGGGTGAGGCCTGGACCGTGACTGTCGCCGCTCCGGCGATCGAGGGGCGCAGCGCACCGGAGCCGTCGAACACGGCGGTGAGGGTGGTCGTGGACAGCAGTCGAGTGGATATCCGCGCCTCGCCGGCGGCGTCCGTGCGGAGCGTGGCCGTGGTGGTCCATCTCGGTCCGTCGACAGCCACGATCCGGACGGCGGACCCGACGAGTGGATCACCATCGGCATCGGCCGCACGGATGGTGAACATCACCTCGCCGTTGGGCGCGACGGTCGCCCGATCGGAGGAGAAGGCGACAGCGGTGAAGTTCCGCGACGGATCAGCGACGGCGGTGGCCAGTGCCGCGGCCGCGCTGTCCGTCACCGCGGGCCGAGGACCCGCGTTCAGGACGCCAGCCGTGCGGACGGGGGGCGTCGGCGATGCCGCGGTGGCAGCGTCGCCGGTGGTGGCGAGCGCGAAGCCAGTCGACGCGGTGGCCAGGCTGCCCGTCGTCATCAGAGCGAGCGTCGCTACGCGGCGCTGCGACGCCGATGCACGGGGCGACATTCCGCCTGTGCGTTCCGTGACCCTCGCTCGCGGATGGCGCCCCTGCGGCGGTGCAGGTTCCTCACGAACCCGGTAGCCGCGCCTTCTCGCACGATCCACCCATACGTCCCTTCGTGCCCCCAATACGACGTATCTACTATGCCATGTAGCAGATCGGCATCCAATCGACGCCTGGACTCCACAGGAACGGCCACCAGATGGGACACTTCACCTGGAAACCATGGGATCCGTCCACCCAGGTCGGGATGGATGGCATCCCACGGAGCCAGCCGTAACAACTACGATTGGTAGTAGATACCAGTGGCGAACGGGTCGGGCCGCACCAGTCCGTCCCGCGACCGGCAAGACTGCGGAGCTGGACGCACGTCACCGGCCGCGGCGATGTCCAGAGGCAGCCGATGGCGGCGACCGAGGCAGGCAGGACCGCTCTCGTCGGCGTGGGATGAGATGGATGCGGTGCTTGTCAGGTGCCGTGCGAGGGGGAGTCGTGGAACAACTCGGCGATCTGGAGGCCGACATCATGGACCGGGTGTGGTCCGCACGCGGCCCGGTGGCCGTCCGTGATGTCCGGGCACTGCTCGCGCCGGAGCGCCCGTTGGCCTACACGACGGTGATGACGGTGATGGACCGGCTGTTCCACAAAGGGTGGCTGACCCGGGAACGCGCCGGGCGTTCCTACCGCTACCAGCCCGCGTTGAGCCGAAGCGCCTACACCGCCCAGCTGATGAGGTCGGTGCTCTCCGGGGCGGACGACCGAGGCCTGGCACTGCTCCACTTCGTGCAGGCCATGGATGCCACGGAGTACGAGACGTTGCGCGAGGCGGTGCAGTGGCACTCCGCCAGCCGTGGTCGCGGCGGCGAGGAACCCGCCCCGTGATCTTCGGTGTTCTCGCGGTGTACGCGGCCGTCGTCGCCTGCGGCCTGCCCTGCTCCCTCCGCGACGCTTCCTGGTCCTCCCGCGCGCCCCGGCTCGCCGTCGTCATGTGGCTCGCCGCGATGATCTCCGTGGTGTCCGTGGCGGCGTTGGCCGCGGCGCTCCTGTTCGTACCGCTGCACGCGATCGGGGACACGCTGGTCCTGCTCGTCCAGTGGTGTGGTTGGGGCGACCACAGCCTTACGGTCTCCATCCGATGGACGGCTCCGTGGGTGGCCGGCGTCGTCGTGGGTGCCGCCGCGGCGCTCCGCCTCCTCCAGGTCGCTGTCGCTGTCGCCGTCGGCGGACGTCGGTCGCGCGTCCGCCACCGCCACGACGTCCGCCTGCTGGGGCGGTTCCATCCCGCGCTGCGGATCTACGTCCTGGATCACGCTGGTCGCAGTGCGTTCTGCCTCCCGGGCCGCAGCGGGGGCGTCGTCATCACCGAAGGCGCGCTACGGGCTCTGCGCCCCACCGAACTCGACGCCGTCATCGCGCACGAACGCGCCCATCTCGCCGGCAGGCACCACCTCATCCTCGCCACGACGGCCATCCTGGCCAGGGCGTTCCCGATCGTGCCGCTCTTCGTCGCAGGCCACGAGGAGCTGCGCCGGCTCCTGGAGCTCACCGCCGACGACAGCGCGGCTCGGCGCAGCGCTCCCCACGTCGTCGCCGAAGCCGTGCTGAGGCTCGCTGCTCCCCCGGCCCCCGTGCTGGGCATGGCGAACACCGCGGTCCGGCAACGGGTACTGCGCCTGCTGGCCGCGGATCCGCCGCTGCCCCGCTCCGCCGTTGCCACTCGCGGCCTCCTCGCCGCCGCGCTGCTGCTCCTGCCACTCGCGGTGACCGTGGTTCCGGCGCTGCATGATCTCGGATACCACTGCGCCTGACCGTCGCGTC
Source organism: Parafrankia irregularis (assembly GCF_001536285.1). Taxonomy (NCBI): domain Bacteria; kingdom Bacillati; phylum Actinomycetota; class Actinomycetes; order Frankiales; family Frankiaceae; genus Parafrankia; species Parafrankia irregularis. Next base: position 168,230 of record NZ_FAOZ01000015.1, read on the forward strand.
CGGGATCCGAGGTGCCCCTGGGGCGCCGGCATGCGGCCGGCACCCCAGGGACCTGGTCGGCTATCCGGTACCGAGCAGCCCCTTCATGGTCGCGACCTCTGCGGTCTGCGTGGACACGATCGTCCCCGCCAGAGCGACGGCGTCGGGGAACCGCCCGTCCCGCTGCTCGGTGCGCGCCATCTCGATCGCACCCTCGTGGTGCCGGATCATCATCTCGCAGAACATCCGGTCGAAGGCCGGACCGGACGCCCCCCGGAGAGCGGCCATGTCGCTCTCCGACATCATTCCCATGCCCTCGGTGCCATGCCCCCCACCGCCGTGACCCCCGCCGGGCATGGCGGTGGGTTCGCCCCACGCGTCAAGCCAGCCGGTCATCGTCGCGATCTCCGGTGCCTGCGCCGTCCCGATCTGCTGGGCCAGCGTGAGCACCGCCGGGTCGGTGGCCCGCCCGGGTGCCAGCTCCGCCATCTCCACGGCCTGCTGATGGTGCGGGATCATCATCTGGGCGAACATCACGTCCGCGGCGTTGTGGTCGCCGGCGCTGACGGCGCTGCCGCTTCCTGCCGTGGTGGACGAGGATGGCGCGGGGGCGTCGCCGCTCCCGCAGGCCACAAGCGTGGCCGCCAGAGCCAGTCCTGCCGCGGCGAGTCCAAGGTGGTGTCTTCTTCGCACAGGTCGTCCTCGGTGTCGGGGTGCCAACGGAGCTGAGGCCGGAGCCGCCGAGCGCGCCGGCAGGCGTGCGCGACGTCCGACGCCGGGCCGCTCACAGCCGCCACACGCAGTAGACGGACAGGTCGGTCAGGTACCGAGGTGGTGGCGTCGGCGGCGGATCGCCCCGCGTCCGTCGCGTCCCGAGGAAGGAGGAAGCGTCAGCGGTGGCACGCATGATTGCCAGGTCGTACCGTTCGCCGTGGCGAGCGACCGGCTCAGTGTCGTCACGGAGCACCGCCGAACAGAGCGTGCCCTGGTGGCCGTGGTCTCCACCGCCGGGCTGGTGCGGGTGGAAGCAGTGCTGGTGAACGTCACGGCCGGTTCCCTCGGCGCAGAGCGGCGAGCCGAGTGCGTGCACCTGCGCGGCCAGGCCTGCGTGCATCGCCAGCAGCCCGAGCAGGACGGCTGACACGAGCACGAGTCGGGCCCAGAGTGCGCCGTGTCGTGCCGTTGCCTCGCAGCGCGTCACGTCACCCTCTCCGCTTCCGCCAGCCGGGATACTACTACGGAAGCTAGTACTCGACGTCGCGCCCCTTTCGCCCACGGGCGGACACGACGCGCCATCCAGGACGGCTTTATCAGCTTTTCTCCGGATCCCACCACCAACGGATCATGCCCGCAGGCGACGACAGGGCCGCACATGCGCCGAGCATCTACGAGAACCTACTATTTGAAGTAGTAGGTTTTTATCGGGCCATGGGCTCGCCGACCGGTTCGGGCAGGTCGGCACCCTGGTACGCGGTGTCGGCCCTGGCGGCGGCCCCTGCGCTGCGGTGCTAGTCCGCGTGCGGCCCTGTCGGCGTTCGGGGCAGCTTCTGCCGTTTGAGCAGCAGGGCGTTCACCGCGACCAGGAAGCTGGACCCGGACATCGTCAGCGCGGCGATCTCAGGTCGTAGCGTGAGGCCGACGAGGGGTGCGAAGACACCGGCGGCGATCGGCAGGGCGACCGTGTTGTAGCCGACGGCCCAGGCCAGGTTCTGGCGCATTTTGCGGACGGTGGCGCGGCCGACGAGCAGAGCGGTGGGCACGTCCAGCGGGTCGGAGCGCATGAGCACGACGTCCGCGGTCTCGATCGCCACATCGGTGCCGGCGCCGATCGCGATGCCGAGGTCGGCCTGCGCCAGCGCCGGGGCGTCGTTGACGCCGTCGCCGACCATCGCCACCCGCCGGCCGCCGCCCTGCAACCGTGCGATCTCCGCCGCCTTGTCACCTGGCAGGACCTCGGCGATCACCGTGTCGATGCCGAGTTCCCTCCCGATCCGTTGCGCCGTACCCGCGTTGTCGCCGGTGAGCATCACGACCTCGACGCCCGCGTCGTGCAGGGCGGTGACCGCCGCCGCGGCGCTCGGCCGCGGCGTGTCGGCGAGACCGACGAGGCCGGCGATCCGCCCGTCGACCGCCACCAGCACGGCCGTGCGCCCGTCAGCGGCGAGGGCGTCGAGCCGGCGGGCGGCCTCGCCGAGAGCGACACCCTCGGCCCGCATCAGCCGGCTGTTGCCGACCGCGACCCGATACCCGTCGACGGTGGCCACCGCGCCCTGCCCCGGGACGTTGCTGAACGCCTCGGCAGGCCGCCGGGGCACGCCGCGCACGTCGGCGTGGCGGGCGATCGCCGCCGCGAGCGGATGCTCGGATTCCCGTTCGACCGCAGCGACCAGCGGCACCAGGTCCTCCTCGGGGAGACTGAGTGTCTCGAAGCCGGTGACCTCGGGCTCGCCCTTCGTCAGCGTGCCGGTCTTGTCCATGACGACCGTGGTGACACCGGCAGCGGTCTCCAGCGCGGTCGCGTTCTTGAACAGGACGCCCCGGCCGGCACCCAGGCCGGTGCCGACCATGATCGCTGTCGGGGTGGCCAGACCGAGGGCGTCCGGGCAGGTGATGACGACGACGGTGATCGCGAACAACACCGCCTCCTGCGTCGGCCGGTCGGTGGCGAGAAGCCACACCAGCCCAGTGGCGAGCCCGCCCACGAGGGCTACCAGGACAAGCCAGAAGGCGGCCCGGTCGGCCAGCCGCTGGCCGGGAGCGCGGCTGTTCTGCGCCTGCTGGACCAGGGAGACGATCTGCGCCAGGGCGGTGTCGGCGCCGACCTTCACGGCCCGGACCCGCAGGATGCCGGTGGTGTTGATGGTGGCACCGATCACCTCGGACCCCGGCGCCTTGTGGACGGGCAGGCTCTCGCCGGTGACCATCGACTCGTCGATGTCGGACTCGCCGGCGACGACCACCGCGTCGACCGGGATCCGGCCGCCCGGCCGGACCAGCACCAGATCCCCGACGACCACCTGCGCGGTCGGCACCTCGACAGGCTCGCCGTCCCGCAGCACCAGCGCCTTCTCCGGCGCCAGCTCCAGCAACGAGCGGATCGCGTCGTTGGCTCCGCCGCGGGCACGCATCTCGAACCAGTGGCCCAGCAGCACGAAGGCGGCGAGCACGGTGGCCGCCTCGTAGAAGACCTCGCCGCCACCGGTGAGGGTGACGACCAGGGAGTACGTCCAGCCGGTACCGATCGCGACGGCGACGAGGACCATCATGTCCAGGGTCCGCGCACGTAGCGCTCTGAACGCCCCACCGAAGAAGATCCACGAAGCCCAGAAGATCACTGGCAGGCTCAGGATCAGCTGGAACACGTCGTCGCGCAGCCCGAACGGGGCAGGGACGTCGAAGCCGAGCACGTCCCTGCCGATCGCCGACCACAGCAGGATCGGGACCGAGAGGACCGCGGCCACCAGGAACCGGCGGCGCATGTCGGCGACCATCGCGGCCATCGACAGGTCGCCGTGCCCACCGTGGCCCATCGCCTCATGCCCAGAGGCGACCGGGGCCCCGTCTCCTCCCGGCCCGTGACCGTCCTGCAGACTGCCAGCCCTCGCCATCTACTGCACCACGTAGTAATTCATCGAGCCGAACCTCTTCCCTCGACGGCCGGATCGCCCACCGGCCCCCACTCCCTGTGGCGAAGACCCAGATGCCCGGAGCGGGAGCCAAGCACAGCGCTTACTACCACCGTCACCGTCTCGACAGTGGGCTGGACCACGTCGACCGGTCACCGTCGACCCGCTTTTCTACTACGTGAAGTAGTGGTTTAGCGTGACCTTCGGCCACTCACGCCGGACCGCCTGCCGATCCCACCCCGGTTCCGGTGCTCCCTTCGACAAGCAGTCGGGCAGGAAACAGGAAAGGGGTTCCACACCGAAGGCGCCCGCGACGTCGGGCGCCACCGCCTTCTCCCCAACCGGTACTCGACCGGAAGTCCTGGCTCGATCCCCCACCCGCCGCCGCGGAGGTCCGGTGAATCTCGCAGCTGTTCTCGTGACCGGCCTGTTCGCGGGCGGGGTGTCCTGTGCCGCGGTCCAGGGCGGGCTGCTGACCGGTCTGATCACCCGGCAGCACGCCGCCGCAGCGGGATCGGCACGGCCGCCGGGCGGCGCGCCCCTGCGCGGCCGCCATTCGGTCCGGGTCCAACGCGCGCGGTCCGGTCCAGGACGGCGGCCGCAGCAGGTCGGGACGGAACCGGACTGGCGCACGCGGCTCGGTGACGACCTCACACCGGTCGGTGGGTTCCTGGCCGGCAAGCTGGTCTCGCACGTCGCGCTCGGGGCGCTGCTGGGGGCGGCCGGCAGCGCGGTGGAGCTGTCGGTCGGCGCCCGCACCTGGCTGCAGATCGGTGCCGGCCTGCTGATCATTCTGTTCGGTCTCGCCCAGCTCGGCGTGCCCGGATTCCGCCGCGTCGTCGTCGAACCACCCGCGTCGTGGACGAGGATCGTCCGCCGGCGGGCCCGATCGCAGGCCGCCCTGGCACCCGCGCTGCTCGGCCTGGCGACCGTGCTCATCCCGTGCGGGGTGACGCTGTCGGTGGAGGCGCTGGCACTCGCCTCCGGGTCCGCGCCGGCGGGCGCGGCCACGATGGGAGTGTTCGTCCTCGGCACCGGCCCGCTGTTCGCCGTCCTCGGTTACGCCGCCCGCAAGGCCGCGACGGCGTGGCGCAGCCGACTGGCCCTGGTCACCGGACTGGTCGTCCTGGCGATGGGGCTCTACACCCTCAACGGCGGCCTGCAGCTCGCCGGTTCGCCCCTGGCCGCGGGCCGTCTCGCCGAAACCCTCGGTCTCACCCAGCCACCGGCGGCCGACACGTCCGCAGCCTCGACCGCCGGTGGCCGCCAGACCGTGGAGATCACCGCCCGCGCCGACTCCTACAGCCCGGGCAACGTCCAGGTTCAGGCCGGTGTGCCCACCACGCTGGTCGTGCATTCGGACAACGTGCGGGGCTGCATCCGGTCGTTCGTCATCCCCGGTCACGACGTCGAGGAGATCCTGCCAACCCAGGGGGACACCGCGATCGACCTCGGTGTTCTGGAGCCCGGCCAGCTGCGCTACGCGTGCGGCATGGGCATGTACACCGGCCTCATCACCGTCGTCTGAACCTCGTCCGCGCCGTCATCTGACGTCGTCCATCTCGGTGACCTCGTCCATCTCAGCCGAACCGCCCGCCCTTCCCGAACGAGGAGAACGGAGTACCCCGGTGCCCGTCACCACGCACACCTTCCGCGTCGAAGGAATGCACTGCGGCAGCTGCTCGCTGCTCATCGACGACGCGTTGGAGGACCTGCCAGGCGTGCGCGGCGCGCGGACCGCCCTCCGGCAGGCGCGCACCACGGTCGAGCTCGACCTCGACCAGAACAGCCCGCAGGACGTGGTCGCGGTGATCGAAGAGCTCGGCTACCAGGCCTCGCCACTGCCGTGACGCATCCGGGCAGCGGACACACCAGCCGGCGGTACGCGGCACGGGTGGACAGTCCCCCGACCGCACCGCTTGTCATCCGCCCGACGGGACGTCACGCGGCCCGCAACGCGGACGCGGCCCGCGCCGGGCGTCGGAGGCAAACCGAAGCCCGGATCATGGATGACACGGGAGCGGACCGCATTCTGGCGGCGTTCGCCTCGCTCGGCGCCGCCGCCACCCACGCCGCGGTCGCGCCGAGCCATTTCGGCAGCTGGCCGCTGTCCGGGGTGTTCTTCATCGCGGCCGCGATCTTCCAGGCAAGCTGGGCCCTCCCCGCGCTCCGGCAGGCTGGCCGACGGACGATGGCCGCGGGCCTGCTGGTCAACGCCGGGTCGATCCTGCTGTGGCTTGTCAGCCGGACCTCCGGGCTCCCCATCGGTCCCCACGCCGGCCTGCCCGAACAGGTCGACAGGGTCGACCTCACCACGGTCGCGTTCGAGGCGGTGGTCTGCGTCGTCGCGCTGTGGGAGCTGTGGTCCCGGCACGCCCGCGGGTTCCGCTCCTCCTTCAGCGCGGCCGTCGTGATCGGTGCCGCCGGCGCCGGTGTCACCGGCCTCGCGATCCCCGCGGTGGAACTCGCCGGTTCACACAGCCACAGCCACGGCCACGGGACGACGGACGAATCCGTCCCGCACTCCCACGGTCAGGGCGGGGAGCATCCGGCGACCCCGACCCCGACCCCGACCCCAGACGGCGGCGATGGCGGCGCACCCCCTGCGTCACCGGCGGTGGGAGAGACCGGCGAACCGGAGCGGCCTCGGCCCGCGTCGAGCCACACCCATGCCCCGGGTACCGCACCCCACGACGACTGAGTCCGGGTTTCACACCCCTGCCCCCTGGCAGGTGTCGTGCTCCGAACAGCGAAGGGCGTACCTCTTCCCGTGGATACCCCCCGGGGGTATGTTCGGTGCGTCGAGCCGGCCTCCGCAAGGACGCGTGGCCCGTCGAGCACCAGCACATCGCCAGATCCGAGGGAGGACCCCGATGAGCGAGACCACCTACACCGTGACCGGCATGACCTGTGCGCACTGCGTCGCCTCGGTCAGCGAGGAACTCGGCGAGATCGCCGGCGTCACCGACGTGGCGGTGGACCTGGGCTCCGGCGCCGTCACGGTGACCAGTGACCGGCAGCTCGATCCGGTCGAGGTTCGTACCGCGGTCGAGGAAGCCGGCTACCAGCTCGTCGGCTGAGGCCGGCGCCGCCGCGGGACGCGGCCACGGCCACGCCCCGCGAGAAGGAGGTACGCATGAACACGATCGCGAAACTGTCCGCCTTCGGTGCGGCGCTCACCCTGGTCTTCGGCGGTGCCTACGGCGTCGGCACGGCGGTCGGTCCGCTCGACGCGGCCACCACCAGTACGGACCACGACGCCGCCACCGCCGGCGGCCACGGGGGCGACCACAGCGGCGCCGCCCCGGACCTGCCGGGCACTGTCGGGCACGGCACCGACGGTCATGGCCACTGATCGCGAAAGGAAGGTACGGCCGGTATGAGCACAACCGCGACGACGACCACCGGCGCCGCGATCACCGAGATCGAGCTTGCGATCGGCGGGATGACCTGCGCGTCCTGCGCGAACCGGATCGAACGCAGGCTGAACAAGATCGACGGCGTCACGGCCACCGTCAACTACGCCACCGAGAAGGCCCGGGTGAGCGCCCCCGGCGGCGTCGACCCGGCCGTGCTGGTCGCCCAGGTGGAGGCAGCCGGCTACACCGCCGACCTGCCCCGGCCACCGGCCGCGGACCTGGAACCGGGCGCGGTCGGAACCGGAACCGGAACCGGGGCCGGCGCCGGGGCCGGCGCCGAACCCGATCCGACCCGGTCGCTGCGCCACCGCCTGATCACCAGCATCGTGCTCGCGGTTCCGGTCATCGCGATGGCCATGACGCCCTCCCTGCAGTTCACGAACTGGCAGTGGTACTCCCTCGCCCTCGCAAGCCCCGTGGTGACCTGGGCCGCCTGGCCGTTCCACCGCGCCGCCTGGACGAACCTGCGCCACGGCGCCGCGACGATGGACACACTGATCTCGATCGGCGTCAGCGCGGCGTTCGGCTGGTCGCTGTACGCCCTGCAGTTCGGCACCGCCGGGACACCGGGGATGACACACCCCTTCGAGCTGACGATCGCCCGCGGCGACGGCACCGGCAACATCTACCTGGAAGTCGCGGCCGGCGTCACCACCTTCATCCTCGCCGGTCGGTACTTCGAGGCACGGGCGAAGCGACAGGCCGGCGCCGCGCTGCGCGCACTGCTCGAACTCGGCGCCAAGGACGTCGCCGTCCTGCGCGACGGCGCCGAGATCCGGATCCCGATCAGCCAGCTGGCCGTCGGCGAGCGGTTCGTCGTCCGGCCCGGCGAGCGGATCGCCACCGACGGCGTGGTCGACGAAGGCTCCTCGGCCGTCGACGCCTCGATGCTGACCGGCGAGTCCGTCCCCGTCGAGGTCGCCCCAGGCGACACCGTCACCGGAGCGACGGTGAACGCCGGTGGACGTCTGATCGTGCGTGCCACCCGCGTCGGCGCCGACACCCAGCTCGCCCAGATGGCGAAGCTCGTCGAGGACGCCCAGACCGGCAAGGCCGCCGCGCAGCGGCTCGCCGACCGGATCTCCGGCGTGTTCGTGCCCGTCGTCATCGCCCTCGCGGCTGCCACCCTGGCCTTCTGGCTCGGTGCGGACGCCGGCCCGGCCGCCGCGTTCACCGCCGCGGTCGCCGTACTGATCATCGCCTGCCCCTGCGCCCTCGGGCTGGCCACCCCAACCGCGCTGCTGGTCGGCACCGGCCGTGGAGCACAGCTCGGCATCCTCATCAAGGGCCCCGAAGTACTCGAATCCACCCGCCGGGTCGACACGATCGTCCTCGACAAGACCGGCACCATCACCACAGGACGCATGAGCCTGGTCGGAATCCACGTCGCCGCCGGCACCGCTGGCACCGCCGGCACCGCCGAGGCGGACGAGACCGAGGTGCTGCGGCTCGCGGGGGCGCTGGAGAACGCCTCCGAACACCCGATCGCCGCCGCCATCGCCCGCGGCGCCCACGAGCGGGTCGGCGATCTGCCCGACGTCGAACAGTTCACCAACCTGGAAGGACTCGGCGTCCAGGGCATCGTCGACGGGCACGCCGTCCTCGTCGGACGACCGGCGCTCCTGGAGAAGTGGAGCCAGCCGCTGCCGCCCGACCTCGCCGCAGCCAGAACCACCGCCGAGACCGCCGGCCGCACCGCCGTCGGCGTCGCCTGGGACGGGAAGGCCCGCGCCGTCCTCGTCGTCGCGGACGTCGTGAAACCCACCTCGGCCCAGGCCGTCGCCCAGCTCCGCGAGCTGGGGCTCACCCCCGTGCTGCTCACCGGCGACAACACGGCCGTCGCCCGCACAGTCGCCACCGAGACCGGCATCGACACCGGCCCGGACACCCTCATCGCCGAGGTTCTGCCGGCCGACAAGGTCGACGTGGTCAAACGTCTGCAGGCGCAGGGCAAGGTCGTCGCGATGGTCGGCGACGGCGTCAACGACGCCCCCGCCCTCGCCCAGGCCGACCTCGGCCTCGCCATGGGCACCGGCACCGACGTCGCCATCGAGGCCAGCGACCTGACCCTCGTCCGCGGTGACCTGCGGGCCGCCGCGGACGCGATCCGACTCTCCCGCCGCACCCTGGCCACCATCAAAGGCAACCTGTTCTGGGCCTTCGCCTACAACCTCGCGGCCCTGCCCCTCGCCGCGGCCGGCCTGCTCAACCCGATGATCGCCGGCGCCTCGATGGCGTTCAGCTCGGTGTTCGTCGTCGCGAACAGCCTGCGGCTGCGCCGGTTCGCCGCACAGGTCGACGCCCCACCCGCCACGACGGCACCCATCCCCCGACACCACCGAGACGACGCGGCGTCGATACCCACTGAGATCGCCGAACCGGCCGGACTACCCGGACAGCTCCATCCTTCCCATCGGAAAGATCTTCGAGACCCTCACCGCCTGCCGTGAGCGGAGCTACGGCTCAGGACACCGATTCACCGCTCAGGACACCAGGAAACAGTTCGCCACCCGGCGCAGGCAGTAACACGGTCTGGCCCGCGGGCCCGCCTGTGCGACATCCCCGTGGGGACGTCCGGCGATCCACAGGCGTTCGCCCTCCACCGACGTCCAGTGCCACAGCAGGCGCCTGCCGAAACGAATCTGTAGCGGCAGTCGGGCAAGGGGCATGGCGCCTGTCGGGAAGGTGGGCCACCGGCCCTGCGCGCGCAGCACGATCACGTTCCGGTTGGTGACGACGACGATCCGGGGGCCGATCACGTGGTAGGTGAGCGCGGGCCACAGGAGGATGTAGAGCGCGACAAGCCCGAAGAGGAGCAGGGGCACCGCGATGAGGACGCCGTAGCCGAAAATCATGAAGAGGCAGTAGGCGGCCCAGTAATAGATCTGGTAAGCGGCCTCGGGCACCAGAAAGTAGCCGACCACAGCGAGCGTGTAGCCGAACAAGGGCACCAGAATGCGCAGGTACGGTGTGCGCGTCTGGGCCATGAACACCTGACGGATTTCTTCGCCGGGTTCCAGGTAGGGCCGCACGCGAAAGGCGATCTTGCTGTCCATGGCCATCTCGAGGTTGAGCGTAAACGCGTTTCGGCCGGAATGCAGCCGGTGTTCGGCAGGCGAGCGTCGTGGCCGCGCATTCGACCGACAGCCGGGCCTGTCGACGTCGGGCAGACCGAGCGCCCGGCAGAGCGGGACGCGCCGGGGTGCACGGTGATCGGGGCTGGGGCCGGTGCCGGGGGCGGGGCCGCCGATGTCACCCGCCTGCGCTCGGGGGATCCGTCGACTGCCAGCGCGGTCGCCGAGCAGGCGCTGCGGCACCCACCAGCACCAGCACCGGCACCGCACAGAACGCGGGCGCAGGTGAGCATCGCTAGAATCTCGATGTGGAGAACGCCATTGCCTCCCCGAGCGGGGTGGCCGCCCGCATCGCAGCGCGGACGGCGGCCGAACGGCGACGGCCCGACTACGCCAGCGAGGTCACCGCACTGATCGAGGCGGCCCGGAAGGTCATCGACGCCAGCGGCACGGCGGCGAAGGCGCGGGTGGCCGACATCGTCACCGTGGCCGGCTTGTCCAACGACGCGTTCTACCGGCACTTCCCATCGAAGGACGCCCTGGTCGCCGCACTGATCGAGGACGGCGTCGAACGGGTCGCCGCCGCCCTCGCCCGCCGTATGGCCAAGGAACCCACGGCCGAGGGCAAAATCCGTCAGTGGCTCGACGCGGCGCTCTCCCAGACCGACGAGACCCAGGCCGCGTCGACCTCGGCGATCCTGTCGAACAGCGCGAACCTGAACACCGGCTTCCCCACCGGCGACCACAGCGCGAAACGGCCGCTCGCCGAGCTCCTCCACGAACCGTTCGCGATGCTCGGCAGCTCGACCTGCGAGCTCGACGCCGAACTCGTCACCCACGCCGTCTATGGGAGAGTCAGCGGCCATCTCAGAGCCGGTTCCCGCCCCACCCCTGACGAGGCGGAACGCCTCCTGCGGTTCTGTGTGTCCACGGCGCTCGACGGCGGACCGTCGGTCTAAGCGGGCGATACGTCCCCGCCGCCGGTGAACCGTGCTCATTTTCCCGTCGCGCCGGGTGGCCGGATCTTCTAAAAGGGCCCCGTCGAACAGTCACGCGACGTGTAGGAGGGCGGCGAGGTTCCCACCCATCACCTTGCGGATGTCGTCGTCGGGCAGGCCCTTGAGGTCGTCGACGAAGGTGATGGGGTCTGCGAGGCCTTCGGGGTGCGGCCAGTCCGACCCGAACAGGACGCGGTCGGCGCCGATGAGCCTGCACAGGCCGACCGGGTCCTCCTCGTGGAAGGGGTGGACGTAGATGTTGCGCTTGAAGACCTGGATCGGGTCCTCGTCGAAGGAGTGCGGCGCGAAGGAGTAGGCGTGCTCCAGCGCTTCCAGGACGGGGCGCACCCAGCCGCTGCCGTTCTCGACCGGGGCGAACTTCAGCGTCGGGAACCGGCTGCAGACCCCGTGCGCGATCAGCGAGGTGACGGTGTCCACGATCGGCCGGGAGAAGTGCCGGATTATCTGCGCGAAGGCGGAGGCGCCCTTGAACGGCAGCATCTCGCCGTCGCGAACGCCTTCCCACTCGTTGGTGTAACGCTCGTAGCCGCTGTCGGAGGCGTGCAGGCCCACCAGGATGTCGGCCTCGGCCACCTTGGCCCAGAACGGGTCGAACTCCGGCAGCGCGAACGACCGCTTCCCGAACAGACCGGGCACCGGCGCCGGGCGGATGAGAATGACCCGCGCGCCTCGCTCCACCACGTACTCCAGTTCCCGGATACCTTCCTCGACGATGCCGAGGTTGATGACCGGGGTCGGGAAGATGCGGTTCTCGTAGTTGAACGTCCAGTCGTCGTGCATCCACCGGTTCAGGGCGTGGATGACGGCGTGGGTGGCCACCGGGTCGTCGCCGAGCCGCTCTTCGAGCAGGCTCGCCAGGGTCGGCCACATGAGCGCCCCGTCCAGGCCCAGACCATCCATGATCTTGATCCGCTCGGCGGGGTCACGGAACCCGGGCAGGGACCTGATCGGCTTGCCGAGAATCTCCCGGTAGGACTTCCCCTCCTTGTTGCCGGTCCGGAAGTACTCCTCCTGCGCACCCGGTGCGGCGACGACCTCGAAGGTCGGGTTCGGGATGTAGTCGGAGATGACGTTGCGGACGGCGATCTTGGTGCGCCCGGCGACCTCGACGTACTTGATGAGGCCGTCGTACTCGCGGGGAAGGTGGCGGGTGAAGGAATCGGTCGTCTCGTACAGGTGGTTGTCGGCGTCGAACACCGGATAGTCAAGCGAGCGAGAGGGCATGGCGGCGAGCCTTTCTTCGGTCGGCGGTGGTGATGTCCAGCCTGAGGTGACGTCCAGACTGTTGTGCTGTTCAGCCTGTGGTGCTGTTCAGCCTCGGGCCGGGAAAAGGGACAGGAGCTCGATTTTCCGGACCTTGCCGGATGCGGTCAGCGGGAACTCCTCGACGAACCGCCACCGGCGCGGAACCTTGAAGTGCGCGATGCCTTCCGCCGCGAACTCGGCCAGTTCTTCGGCGGTCACGGCGCCGGGTGTGGTGAGCCGGACGACCGCGGCGACCTCCTCGCCCCACCGGCCGCTGGGCACGGCGAGCACGGCGACGGAGTCGACGGCCGGGTGGCGCAGCAGGGCGTCCTCGACCTCGATCGGGTAGATGTTCTCGCCGCCGCGGATGATGACCTCGCGGGTCCGGCCGTGGATGCGGACCACGCCCGCGTCGTCGAGAGAGCCGACGTCGCCGGTGCGCAGGAAGCCGTCGGCGTCGAAGACCTCGTCGGTCGCCTTGGGCATGTCCCAGTAACCGATCATCGTCAGCGGCGATCGGACATGGACCTCACCGATCTCGCCGCGGCCGACGACCTGCCCGCCGCCGTCGACGATGCGCAGGTCGGTGTGCGGGATCGTGACGCCGACGGTGGTCGCCACGTGATCGGCGTCCCCGGCCGGGTCGGACTGGGTGACGATGGGGCACTCCGACTGCCCGTACCCGACGGAGACGGTCGCCCCGTGCGCCTGCAGCCGCTCGACCAGCGACGGCGGCACGCTCGCCCCGCCGAGCCCGACCGACCGCACGGTGGTCAGCGCCTCGTCGAAGCCGGGGGTCTCCAGCAGCGCGTAGAACATCGTCGGCACCCCACCGGTGCGGGTCGCGCCGGTGGCCCGCATCAGTGCGACCTGCCTGACCGGGTGAAACCGGGACATCGCCACGTAGCAGCCACCGGAGGCCAGGGCCGCGAGCACGATGACCACCGACCCGCCCACGTGGTGCAGCGGAACCGGGTTGAGCCAGACGTCACGCTCGTCGGCGTGGAACGTCCGGGCCCGGAGGTGCCCGGCGTTGAGAGCGGCGCGGTGACTGAGCGTCGCCCCTTTCGCCCGGCCGGTGGTACCCGAGGTGAACTGGATGAGGAACGGGTCCTCCGGCAGCACCACGGGCCTGTCGGTGACGGAGGGCGTGGCCACGTCCTTGGCGATGCCGGTCAGGTCGACCGCCTGAGCGCCGAGCCGCGGGCGGACGAGCGCGGCCGCCCGCGAGCGCAGGTCGACACCGCGGTTGTCCACCCCGGCGAACAGCAGCCTCGGGCTGGCCAGGGAGAGCGCGTGGGCCACCTCGCCGTCGGTCCAGGCCGTGTTGAACGGGACGAGCACAGTCCCGGCGAGCGCGCAGGCGTACTCGACGATCACCCATTCCGGCCCGTTGGCGGCCCACAGCGCGACCCGCTCCCCCGGCCGGGCGTCGCGGCGGATCTCGGTCGCGGCCGCCTCGGCAGCGCGAAGAAGCTCGCTGTAGGTGAGGCTGTCGAGCGCGGCGGGGTCGTCGTCGACGGCCCACACCAGCGCCGGCCGGTCAGGCTGCCCGGTGGCGCGCAGCCGCAGCTGGTCACCGACAGTGCGGTCCAGTAGGGCCTCACCGGGCCGCGCCGTGACGGCGGACGGCGCCCGGGCCGCGGTCATGACGCTCCCAGGCCGGCGTCGGCGCCGGTGTCAGAGCCGACGCCGAGCACCCGGGCGGCGTTGTGGCGGAGGAACTTCGGCCAGACCGTGTCCTTGAACGGGACGCCGTCGAGCTCGGCGAAGGTGCGGTCGAGCTCGATGCCGAACGGGTAGTAGCCGCCGTAGATGATTTTGTCCGCGCCGCGGGTGTTCGCGTAGTCGATGATCGCCTTCGGGTAGTGCCTCGGCGCGAACGCGGTGGTCGAGTAGTACAGGTTCGGCCACTTCAGCAGCAGCTTCACGGCCAGGTCGACCCAGGGCTCGGCGCCGTGACGCATCACGAACACCAGCTCGGGGAAGTCGTAGCACACCTGGTCGACCCGCTCGACATGCTGCGGCGCCATCGGGATGCGAGGCCCCGGCACGCCGACGGAGACGAACACGGGCAGGCCGAGTTCGACACACGTCGCGTAGATCGGGTAGGCGTGCCGGTCGTCGATCGGCACCTGCGGCGACAGGCCCGACGGGAACAGCGTCACGGCCCGCAGGCCGTGTTCCGCCACGGCGCGGCGGATCTCCCGGACCGCGCCCATGACGTCGTTCGGGTCGACAGCGAGCGAGCCGGCGAAGCGTTCCGGGTGCTTCACCAGCGCGGTCCGCGCCGTCTCGCTGGTGATGTTGACCAGGGCCAGCTCGACGCCGTGGGCGTCCATCTTCCCCAGCGTCTCGTCGATCGCCCGCTCGTCGGAGACATCATCCGGGCGGTTCGCCGGCATTCCCTTGAACATGTAGCCGATGGTGTTGTCCGCCCGGCCGGCGTCGCGCAGCCCGGGGATGGACGGGATGTTGCTGGTGGAGCGGAAGCCCATCAGGGTGTCGATCACCTTGATGTCGCGTGGTCGGGTCATCGGCTGGCCGCCTGTCTCGCGTCGTCGGCGTCGGGAAGCGTGAACCGGGCATGCGCGGGGTCAAGGCCACCGAACACGGGCGGGCGCCGCTCCCGCCAGCTGCGGACACCCTCGGCGAAGTCCGCCGAGGCCAGCGCCGCCTCCAGGTAGGCGTCGCCGCGCGCGACCGCGGCCGGCAGCGTGGACGTCAGGTCCGTGTAGGTCTGGCGTTTGACGACGCCCATCGCGGCCGGCGAGCAGCGCGCGGCCAGGCCCGCCGCGTACTCCTGGGCCGCGGCGAGCAGGCCTGTGTCCTCGACGACACGGTTCACCAGACCCAGCCGCTCGGCCTCGGCGGCGCGGACCAGCCGGCCGGACAACAGCAGGTCGTTGGCGACGCCGAGCCCGACGATCCGGGGCAGCAGCCAGGTCATGCCCAGCTCGGCGATCAGTCCGCGACGCACGAACGCGGTCGCGAACTTCGCCGACGAGCCGGCGAACCGCACGTCGCAGAACAGCGCCAGTTGCAGGCCGACTCCGAAGCAGGCCCCGTTGACCGCGGCGACGACCGGCTTCGCGATCGTCATCGCCGTCCAGTAGGTCGGCCGGGCCGCGTCGATCTCGTACGAACCGGCGTTGGTGATGTTGTCGAGGCTGCCACCGTCGGCGCCGACGCAGAAGTCCGGCCCGGCGCCGGTCACCACCAGCGCGCGCACCTCGGGGTCCGCCGCCAGCCGGTCCAGCGCGGCGAAGAACTCCCGCCCCAGCCCAGGAGTCCAGCCGTTGCCAGGCGGCCGGTTCAGGCTGACCGTGGCCACGCCGCCGGCGACCTCGACCTCGACCGTGCCGTCCTCGGCCCACGGCGACCGGCTCGGGAACGGGGCCTCCGGCGGCGCCTGCCCGGCGGTCACAGGTTGAGGAGCGCGGCGGAGTTGTCCCGCAGGATCCGCCGGCGGGTCGCGGTGTCGAGGCCCTCGATCTCCTTCTCGAACTGCAGCGGTTCGGCGAGGCCCTCGGCGTGCGGCCAGTCCGAGCCGAACAGGACGTGGTCGGCACCGATCAGGTCGATCAGATCGCCGATGTCGTCCTCGTAGTAGGGGGCCACCCACACATGCCGCCGGAAGGTCTCCACCGGGTCACCCGAGAAGCCCTCCGGTGACTGGTTCGCGTACTTCTTCATCAGGCGCAGCAGCGGCCTGACCCAGGCGGCGCCGTTCTCGATGCTGACCGCCCGCAGTTTCGGGTGGCGGGCGAACACGCCGTCGACCACGAGGCTGGCCATCGTGTCCTGGATGGCCCGGTCACCAACGACGATCTTGGCGAGGACGTTCGTCCTCCCGAACGCCTCCAGCTTCGCCGAGCCGCCCCACATCGCCGACATCCGGTGGTAGCCGCTGTCGCCCAGGTGGAACGCGACCGGCACGCCGGCCTCGGCGAGCCGGGCCCACACCGGGTCGTGCGAGGGATGGCCCAGCGACCGCCCGCCGGCCCCCATACCCGGTGCGGGTACCGGCGCGGGCCGGACGTGCACGATCCGCGCGCCGAGCGCGAGCACCCGCTCCACCTCGGTGACGGCGGCGTCCGGGTCGGCCAGCGAGATCAACGGGACCGCGAACAGCCGGTTCTGGTAGGCGTAACCCCAGTCGTCCTCCAGCCATCGGTTGAACGCGTGCAGCGACGCCATCGTCGCCGGGACGTCCTCGCGCAGCGCCTCCTCCACCCCGACGCCCAGGGTCGGGTAGAGCACCGCGGCGGCGAGACCCTGCTCGTCGAGCCGGCTGACCCGCGCGTCCCGGTCGCGGTACTCGGGAGCCAGCGGTTCGAGCTCCATCAGGGTCGCCCGGCTCACCCCCTCGGGCATGACACCGCGGAAGTAGAGGTCCAGGCAGCCGGGCTTGGTGACCGGATTGAACGTGGGGTTCGGGATGAACTGGCTCACCCGCCCACCGAGCACCATCACGACCCGCCTGCCCTTCTGCAGCATCTGCACGCCGCGCTGGGTGAACGCCGGGTCGAGATGGCGGGTGAACGCGTCGAGCGGCTCGTAGTAGTGGTTGTCGGCGTCGATGGGCCGCAGGTCAGTCACCGCGGGATTCCTTCCGTCGCAGTCCGTCATGGCCCCTGGTGGGGCCACCCGGGACAGGGTGAAAATGTGGTGGGGCGTTCGGTCGACGTCGTTAGTACTTGGTGCTGTGAGCCCGGGTTGCAGTCGGACGCTGGAGGCCGCCTTCAGGCACCCGTGACTGTTGCTGCGAGCACGTGACTCAGCTTCTTCTTCGCCTGGTCGGTCTCCCCGGACGTCCCGCCTGACACACGGTGGGAGGTGGCCAGTGGAGACACTCGTCGAGCGGTGCGCCGGTCTCGACATCGGCAAGGCCGACGTGAAGGCCTGCATCCGGATCCCCGG